>NHIV01000020.1 GCA_002170735.1 bacterium TMED198
GAAAGGCATACTAAATTGCGTGAAATGTATGATTACTTTGAGGATAGAATGTCAGTAGCACCAGCTAGTGGTAAAGCCGCATATCATAATGCTATGGTAGGTGGTTATGTAGAGCACGTGTTGCACGTGACTAAATGCGCTCTTCAAATTAAAGAGCTGTGGGAGTCTAATGGCGCAGAGATTAACTTTACCGATGAGGAACTTATCTTCGCTGCTATGCATCACGACTTAGGTAAGGTGGGTGACTTAAATCAAGACTATTATATCCCACAAGACTCCGAATGGCATCGTAAGAATAGAGGAGAGATTTACAAACACAATCCGAATCTTCAATACATGTCCGTTACCGACCGAGCTATTTTTCTTTTAAATCACTTCGGTATTTCGATGTCACAATGGGAATACATCGGATTACGTTTAACTGATGGTATGTACGAAGAAGCGAATAAGTCTTACTACCTAACTTACAATCCCGATTGGGCGTTAAAATCCAACATAGCGTACATACTTCATCAAGCAGATATGATGGCGACACACATCGAAGGTGATGAGTGGAAACGAGCAGATGAAGAGTATAATACTCAACTTTCCACAAATATGAAAAAAGCAGTTGATTCAAAAACTAAAACTAAACAACCATCACCGAAGTTAAGTGAAAAATCACAAGACCTCTTTGACGAACTATTTGGAGATAAAGAATGATTCTGGAAATAATCCTTGTATTATTGGTCCTTTTGTTAGTAACTTCATGTTATATAATATGGAATCTAACAATGAAGTTAGAAACATTAGAAGATTGGATAGTTAATTTTATGGATGCAGCTGAAAAGATTCAGTTTGATTTAAAACAAATAGACTACAAAGGCTCGTTTGAAGCAGATGATGAAACTGGTGTAATATTCAATCAGATAAAAGAAATAGTAAATCAATTAAATAAATTCAAAGGAGAAGAATAGTAATGCCATCAACAAAAACAGCAGCATCAGGTTCAGTAGTTAAGAAGGTTCGTAAAAGAAAAAAGAGAAAGAAAAACTATTACTTTCATGAAGGGACTGAAAAAGCAATTATTCGTTACAATAATACCGATAACGCACATCTTAAAAATAAGATTTATAATGAACATATCAGAGCTGCTTTTGATAAGTTAGCTGAAAATATCATACATACTTTTAAGTTCTATTATTTTGATGTATCTTCAGAACAAGTTAAAAATGAGGTGGTATCATTTTTGGTTTTGAATATTCATAAATTCAAAGAGGGTAAAGGTAAAGCATTTTCTTATTTCAGCATAGTTGCAAAAAACTACCTGATTCTTAATAATAATAAGAATTACAAAATGGGTAAGATACATCAGCAAATGGATGTATTAGACTATAAAAGAAATGTTCAGAATGAAAATGAGATGGAAAGTAAATCTGAGACCGCTGAATTATTTATAAATGAATTACATAGATTTTGGGATGTAAATCTAACCAATGTATTTCGTAGAGACAAAGACATCAGAGTTGCTGATTCTGTACTACATATTTTTCGTATAAAAGAGAATATAGAAAATTTTAATAAGAAAGATCTTTACATTCTTATTCGTGAAATGACAGGTTCTAACACTCAACACATTACTCGTATTATCAATGTGATGAAAAAATACAACAAAAGGTTACAGTACGAATTTGATATGTATGGTATGGTTGATGTAAACCACACTGGTTCTTTAGTTAGAGAAAAAGAAGAGTAAAAAAAGGGGAGTGAAAACTCCCCCTTTTTGTTTTAGAACTACTTACGAAACAAACCCACCAACACCAACAATGCGACGAGTCCAGCGAAACCAGATTCGCCGAATGTGTTTATGATAGATGTCAGGTTACCAATAACATTGACGCCAAAGACACCACTTCCAAAAATTACTTCAGATATAGCACCTATAGCAACAAAAGATATCATAAGATGAGCTAAATCATCTATGTATCCTTTTACCATTGTTATTATTTCCTTCATGTTTATTCTCCATTAGTTAACAAAAAAGGGAATCTCACCCTATATATAACTATCATATATATAGACTAAAAGTTTAAAACCTAAATATTTATATATAACTACAAATCTATCAATTATTACCTATGGAGTAAAAAATGGCTATCGATTATGAAATATTTGAAGGTAAATCTTTATCTGATTTGTTTAAAGATATATATGATAATTCAAATAGAAATAAAGAACAGTTAGAAGTTCTTATGAAAGAAGTTGTTGGTTTTATAAAGGATGGCGATACTGCTGTTCAAATAATTCCTATGTTGAAAGAGTATTTAGAAATCAATGTAAAGAATGATGACCAATTAGTTAAAATGGCAGCTGTCGTACAACGTATCATAGCAGCTGAAAGTAAAGGTGGATCTGAAGATGAATTTGGTTTATCTGAAAAAGAAAAAGAGCAACTTATGGGAGCATTGGAGGATGCTGCCTCTGATTTACAGAGCAGAGCAGATGAAATAGATGATGACATTAAAACAGTAAACAACTAATGGCATATTTTTCACCAAAAAAACCAATAGTTAGAGACCCAAATAAGTTAGGCGTCGTGGATGGAAGTCAAGTGTATGATATGATACAAGAAGCAACTGACCACTACAGAGAATTTCACTCAACCGAGCCAGCAATTGTAAACAGAGTTTATATGAAATCTACTGATTTACCTAAGAAAAAATTACTAAATTATGAGATACCTGATTGGAAAGTCTATGGAACTATTGATGCCACATTTATATACAGTTCAGAGCCGCTTCCAAATTATATAAAGCCATTAACACATAATATAATTACATATCCATTAAAGGGAGAGGTTGTAAACATAACAAAATATGGTGGGGAGTATTACTATACTGTACCTCTAAATTTGAATCAAAAAGTAAATATGAACAGACCACCATCGGAAAGGGGAGACGGTACAGTTGTTCCACAACACACAAAATTTAACAGAAGAGTTTGGTCGTGGCATGGTGATACTGTAGTACAAGGGAGATTTGGAAACTCTGTAAAGTTGGGTAGTGATAGTTTATATCAGACTCCTACTATAAAAATAGTGAATGGGCAAAATCAAAAAACTGAAACATTACAATACAAAAATGTAGAATCAGATTACCCTCACATTGAAGATATAAATTCTGATGGTTCTTCTATATATATGACTGCAGGAATTGATGAGGTGAAATTGATACCGGCAGCTGTAAGTAATAACTTACCCACTTCTCTGTATGGAAATCAAATTATTTTGAATTCCGATAGATTAATTTTTAATGCTAAAGGAAAGGTAAATAAAGAGGGTGTTAGTTTAACTGGTACAATCCATATGCTAGCAGCTGACGATTTTATTTTATCTGCCGGTGATCAATTTGTGCTTGAGGCTGAAAAAATATATTTGGGTTCTGATGCTGATCCTGCTAGATGTGCTGATATAGTGAGGAATCCATTGGTTAAATATGATGAGTTAAAGTCAGTATTGGGGGATATGGTTAGTGTGCTAGAAGGGCTTGCAGCAATAGTAGATAGTGCTACTCAAAATGAGGATGGTGAGTCAACTGCTAATTTAAGCCCCATCAACAGTGCTATTAGTAGTATAAAAGAAGATTTACCAACTATTGCGAGTGGCGTTGTTTTTACGAATTACAAATAGGAGTGAATTATGGGTTTAGAAGATAAGTTATTAAACATACCTGATTCAGTTTTTCAAGGTCCTCTTGAACAATACAAAAAAGACTATAAAGATATACAAAATCAAATTCGTACAGGACAATCTTCAGCGGAAGGTAAATTGCAAAAATCAATAGAAAAGTTACAGAAGATACAGAAAAAATACGAAGATACAATGAAACCAATCGTATCAGCTGGTAAGTCATACAATAAAATAAAAAACAGTGCTATACAAATAGCTGATGCTTTGGAAAAAGCAAATGCAATTAGTGGTCTTAGTGCTATAGTACCACCTGCTCCAGGTGCTACTGCTATTCCTAATAAAGTCATAGAGTTTGCACAAAAAGCCGTATCAAAGCTTGCTTCAAAAGCATCTGCCAGAATATTTGCTATAATATCATTTGTGATAGGAATAGAAAAATTCTTTACAGCACAATTAGAAAAACTTGGTACTGATGTTAAAAAGTTAGAAGCACAACAGGAAAAGTGGAATGAAAGAGTTAGAGCCAGAAATAGAAAAATAATCGCAGCTGCTGATGCAAAATATCCAGATATTCAAATGTTAGATGATGTAGAAGTAGAGGAATTGGACTTTGAATTTGAGGATTATGATTTTATACCACCACCTACTGATACATCAGAGGAAAGTGATGAAGAACAAACAACTGAAACATCAGAAAATGCTGACTCTGATTCTGACGATGGTTCAACAGAATCTACAGGTGGTGGCTATTAATATTCACTATAATTTGTTAAAATAATATTTATAATAAAACAGGAGTCAATTATGGCTAAAACAAAAACACTTGTCAATTTAATTAAAGAAATGGTAAGACAAGAAGTAAAAAAAGAAGTTAGAGAGATATTTATTAGGGAAGGAGTTAAAGCTGTAACTCAAAACAAAAACATTGTTCCTGAAGTACTAGCCAAACCCTCTCCTAAAAAAACTAAACCTAAAGAAGTAAGTTATACCAAAGACCCTACACTAAATAAGATACTTAATGAAACAGCAAATACTGGTGAATTTGATGAGTATCCAACAATGGGTGGTGGAACATTTGATACTTCAAAAATGACTGAAGCTATGGGTTATGGAAATGTGTTAGGTGATTCTGAAAGTAGGAGAAAAGCTTCAGCAATTCAAACTGCTCAATCAGTTGGTGTAGATCCTAACAATCCAGCAGTGCAAGATGTAATGAGTAATTTAACAAGAGATTATAGAGATGTAATGAAAGCAGTAGAAAAGAAAAAGGGTAGGTAATGTCGCAAGTAGAAAATGATTTAAATCCAGATGTAACTATTGGTTTATCACTACCACTAACACACGACAGTTCTTTTGGGTTTTTCAAAACAACTCAAACTTTACTCGAGCAAGCAAAGCACAATATTAGAAATCTTCTTCTTACAAGAAGAGGAGAGAGAGTTGGCAATCCCAATTTTGGTTCTGATTTACATTTGTTACTTTTTGAACAAGAATCTTCAGATTTAGGTGATAGGGTTGAAGAAATGGTAAGAGAAACAATTAACTCTCAGTTGCCATATGTAATAGTTAATAGTGTAGAATCATCTGCTTCGGGAACAGATAAAAATATTCATTTAGTAAATTTGAGATTTTCAATCGATACTGACCAAACTCAACAAGAAGAGCTATCAATAGATGTTCAGTCAGATGGGTATTAATAGGAGATTAAGATGCCTTATTCAGCACCAAAAAAATCAATAAAAGAAGTAAGATATTTAAATAAAGATTTTGAAGGATTCAAAAATAATTTAATAGAATTTTCAAAAGTTTACTTTCCAAATACATACAATGATTTCAATGAAGCATCACCTGCTATGATTTTTATAGAGATGGCTTCTTATGTAGGTGATGTACTTTCTTACTATATAGATAACCAATTTAAAGAAAGTTTGTTAGCTTTTGCTGAAGAGAAAAAAACAGTTTACAATATGGCACAATCTTTTGGGTACAAACCAAAATTATCATCACCATCTACTGTTAATTTAGATGTATTTCAAACTGTTCCAGCAACATCTACAGGAACAGGTGGGAGTTATACCACTAAACCAGATTTAAGTTACGCTATGATTTTGAAACAAGGAATGATAGTTTCTTCTACCAATGGAATAAAATTTACATCACAAGAAGATTGTAGTTTTAAGTTTTCAAGTTCTTTCGATCCAATGGATATAAGTATATATGAAAGTAGTAATAATGTTCCAGTAACATATTTACTAAAAAAACAAGTAAAAGTATCCAGTGGTGAAACTAACACAGAGTACATAACATTTGGTGCTGCAGAAAAATATAGTAGAGTTGCTTTAGGTAATGAAAACATCACAGAAATAATTTCGGTAACAGACAGTGATGGTAACAATTGGTACGAAGTTCCTTTCTTAGCACAAGATACAGTATTTACAGATGTAGAAAATAAAGCAGCTAATGATGATGAATTATTTACATACTCTGACCAAGCTCCTTATCTACTGAAACTTTTGAAAACATCAAGAAGATTTACAACTTTTATAAGACAAGACGGAAAGACAGAGTTAAGGTTTGGAGCTGGAACATCGGATAGTCCTGATGAAGAGATTATACCTAATCCTGATAATGTAGGTTCAGCTCTTGCTGGTGGAGTTACAAAACTTGGTGAAGCATTTGACCCTTCAAATTTTTTGAAAACTAATGCATATGGTACAGCACCATCAAATACTACTTTGACTGTTACTTATAAGTATGGTGGTGGCATTAGTCACAATACTCCGTCAAGTACAGTAAGAAGTATTGATAGTGTTAACATAACTCTTGATGAGTCTACACTATCTTCTAACTTAGTTGCCACCACTAAAGCTTCAGTAGCAATTAACAATACTATTCCAGCAACAGGAGGAAGGGATGCTGAAAGTGTTTTGGAAGTAAGACAGAATGCTTTAGCGTACTTTCAGTCTCAAGGTAGAGCGGTAACTAAGGAAGATTATATAGCTAGAGTTTATGCTTTACCTGCAAGATATGGTAATATTGCAAAAGCTTACATTGTACAAGATGTTCAACTTGATAACACCAATGTTGAAAATACAGGAAACATAAATCCATTTGCTTTAAATTTATATGTGTTAGGTTATAATTCAAGTAAGCAATTAACTAATTTAAATGATGGTGTTAAAACTAACATTCAAACTTACTTATCACAGTTCAGAATGATTACGGATGCTATAAATATAAAAAATGCATTTGTTATCAACATCGGAGTACAGTTCAATATTCTTACTAAAGTTGGATATAATAAACAAGAAGTAGTTCTAAGAGCAATACAGAAGATAAGAGAGTTTTTTCAAATAGACAAATGGCAGATAGGCCAACCAATTATTTTAGCAGATTTATCTTATCAAATATCCTTAACGGAAGGCGTGTCTGCTGTAGTTCCGCCTACTGAGGATAATCCCAATGGTTTGCCAGTAATAGTTACAAACAAATTTTCGGCTGCTAATGGTTATTCAGGTAATGTGTATGATATAACAACTGCGACAAAAGATGGTGTAATTTATCCGTCTATGGACCCAAGTTGTTTTGAACTTAAATTTCCAGCTACTGATATAGAAGGTAGAGTGGTTGGAGATGCCGCAGGAGGTAACTAATGAATTATTTTATTTTTCCAGACATAGACACCACATTATATCAAGCAAGTAGTAGTCAGAACACAGGTTTAGATGAAATATTAGAAGTAAGGAAAGATTTAAATCAAGCAGGCAGTAATCCAAAAGTTTCTAGAGCTCTGATTAAATTTGATATAAGTGAAATATCACAATCAATACACACAGGAATTATTAGTACTAATGCTAAATTTTATTTGAATTTGTATGATGCTAATTCTGTTAATTTATCGTATAGTCAATCGTTGTATGCTTATCCAATAAGTCAGAGTTGGGTGCCAGGTGAAGGATTTTTTAGTGATAATCCAATAACTACAGAGGGTTCTAGTTGGAGATATAGAGATGGTTCTAATGTTGCTACTTTTTGGACTGGTTCAATAACTGCTTCAGGTGGTACGTGGTTTGATACTCATTACGCATCACAGTCTTTAGAGTTTGAAACCAGAGACATAAGAATGAATGTTACTCCGATTGTTAATGCGTGGTTAAAAGGAACTTTTCCAAATGAAGGTTTTATAATCAAAAGAAGTGGTAGTGTTGGGAATACGGATACTAATGCTGATGAAGGAAGTACTGATGTGTTAGGTAATCTCGCATTCTTTTCTAGACAAACTCATACCATATACCCACCTAAATTAGAAGTGGAGTGGTTTGATGCTAAATTTAGTGCTGGTTCATTAAGTCCACTAACTTCTGCAAATTTAGAAGATTTAGTTTTTTATATGAAAAGTTTAAGACCAGAGTATAAAGAGAAATCAAAAGTAAAATTTAGAGTGGTTGGTAGAGAGAGATATCCAACAAAATCATATTCTAATACTGCCTCTGAGTTCTTAACAGCAAAATATTTACCAAGCGGTAGTCAAGAGATGGGAGATGGAACTTACTATTCTGTAAGAGATGTACAGACTGATGATGTAATCGTTAACTACGGTACAGGATCTATAGTTAGTTGTGATTCTACAGGAAATTACTTTAATTTTTGGATGAACGGATTACAATCCGAAAGGTATTACAAATTTGAATTTAAAGTCGTGAGTGGAAGTAATACTGTTGACGAAACTGTTGAATATTTTGATGACGATTTTATTTTCAAAGTTGTGAGATAAAAAATGCCATATACAAAAGAAGAACTTCAAGAATTAGAATTTTATCAAAATCTAAAAAATGAAGATGAACAGAGATATATACAGAAAAGGGAACTTCTAGTAACTAGATTTAAAGCATCTGGCTCAGCAGATATGGGAACTCAAACTGTTCGAGATGAAGATGATAATATATTGGTATTTGAAAATCCCTTTAATGGTCAATTAGACCCACCTGATGAAAACAACAAAATAGTTGCTGATATGAATAGTGAACAGTTAAAAAATAATTTATCAATTAATGAACTTATAAACAGAGAATTTAGAGAATTATAGTGTCTAGTAAATTAACAAGAAAAGATAGAGAAGCACTAACTACTCAATCAAAGAGAATTGTAGGTATTAGACCTTATGAGAACGGAAAGTTTGGTACTCAAGAAAATGACTTTATATTGTTTGAATTATATGATGCATCTGGAAATCTAATAACATATAAAAACCTTTTATCCTCTAACGGAACATCTAGTAACACAGATCAAAGTTTAGCACTATACCCTTCAATTCATATTCAAAATGCTGGTTTTAACAGTGGACTTTTTACAGTAAAATATCAATTTTTGAGAAGAGTAGCCGGAAATGAACAGAGTGTATTGGTAAAGACTACACCACCTGAAGAAGAAGGAAAAATTTACTCTAAGACAAATAATTTTCATATAACGGAAGATGGATTAATATTTGAGGGAACAGAAGAAGATTGGCAACAGTCAGAACAAACTTCAGTTCCTTTGAGAATAGAAGATTTAAAATATCAAATTGACTTGATATCTCCAAGTAGAACTGAGGTCAGACTAAAAGCAAAAGACATAAAGGGCTCTTATCAAGAAAGTTTTAGTAAAGCACAAGAAAGTAATAGGTTTAGACTAATAGGTTCTCCGCCAAATGCTGATCCTCCAAGTGATGCCGAAATAAGATTTGTTGCGGATGATGGTGCTGAAACAACTTCAAAAATATTGTCAGTACTTTCTCCCAGCTTTCAAGCAGCAACGAATGGTGGATTTGCAGATAGAATGATAGGTGGTGTTGTTGCGATACCAGATGTATACAAAATTTCTGAGATAGAATCTAAAGTTAGAAGTGAAATAAATCTAATAAGCAATCCTTCAGGAGAAGAACTATCTTATAATCTTGATACTGGTCAGTTGTTAGTTTGGAGTGATATAAGTTCTGTTTGGGATGAGTATCTACATATTGCTGCTGTAAGGGCTGTGGGATGGACTTCAGGATTCTCACCCTTTGATGTTCCTAGTAGTGATTGGTATGGAACTGCTGCTTATGGATTTCACGCACAATGGGCTAGAGGAGAGGGTGTTGATGGTGGTGTATGTATGAAATTTCCAGACACCAATTTAGATTTTATTGATAGTCCAGGTTGGAATGGGGATGAGTACAGACCATTAAGAATAGAAACTGAAGGTGGTGCATTAACAACTCTGTTAAGTCAAGGTGTATCCATAGGAGATACAGTAAATATAGCATTTGATATGAAAGCAAATATTGCTGGTAAGGGTGTTAATGTCTACTTGAGATATGCTCAAGGAGAAGAAGTAGAGGAGCAACCAGATTACCAACTCACTGTTGATTTATCTCTTATAAATGAACAATTGGAATCTGGCGCAGATGAAGGAGAGCCAGAAGATCCTCCTACAGGTTATGTTCCCAACAGACCAAACAGAGCCGAAGAGTTTGAAACTCTCATTGAGGCGAGTCAAACATTTGGATTGTCAGACCCATCTCAAGTAAGTAGTGATGATCCTGAAAATGAATTATTTGCAGGCTATTGGATTGTGGGTGATGAACTTACTGGAACTATACCAAATAGTGGTCAAAGTGAGGATGGGTATTGGAGATACACAGAAAAGGTAGAACTCAATGTTGCGTTCGATGAAACGGTGGCAACAGCGGTAAACTGGTTACCTGATTTACATAACGAAAATAGGTGGGGAACTACATTTTCAAAAGCTGGTACATTAAGTTCAGGTGGTGGTTGGATTTGGAATGGAAACCAATGGAATCCCAACAGTAGTGGATTATCAGAATTACTTAATATTACGACACCAACAGTAGATAAACCAACATCTCCACCACAAGGTTTTGTTCCAAATACAGATGCGGGTGCTTCGTTGGCAGAAAGCATACCTGAAACATCACTTTCTATCTTAGTTCCAATTCTTGCTGAAGGCTTTACTACAAGTGATATTGCGATTGGTGCTAGTAGTGAAATATTTGGTGGTGTTGGACTTTGGCAAATAGGATTTATTACACAGCAAGATGTTGTTTGGTATAGAAATGGAAGCCTACTATCAACAGGATTATACACTAGACGTGGCTTGTTAGACGAATCTGGACAATGGCAGTGGAATGGGCTTGATGATTGGTCTCCAGCTGCTCTTACTCCTGACTACAGTACATACTTAGGTTTACTTGACTATGTAATAAATGAAGGAATTGTTTCTGAAGTTACTCCTGCGACTCTGCCAGTTTTAAATAGTTTAACAGGAAATAATATTATAAGTCAATATTATAATTTTCAAACCAATAGTTTTACAACTGATACTGAATTCTTTTCAGCAAATAACGGATTTAAGTGGAATGGTACTGAGTGGGAGGATTTGCAAACTGACCTATATGGTGCTTATGAATATGTGGTTGGTAGAGATGGGGCTAGTGAAGTTGTATCTGTGGCAACCTCAAATGAATGGAATAGATACGAAGTTCAAATTATTATTCCTGAACGCTTTAGGTTAGACCTTCCATATAACATAGGATTTTATGGTCACAGTGGATTTTCAGGTCTTGTACAGCAACAAGGAATTGTTTGGGTTGATAATGTTTTTGCTGACATAACATATGAGTCACAAACTACTACAAGAGATGTTCTTAAACCATACATAACAACAATAACTAATGTTTTAACTAACAATATTATTCAAGTAGAAGATAGTTGGGAAGATGCTAGATTAAAACTTTACGGTGAAGAAAACAGCGAGTACAATGATGGAAATTTTTCAAACTCATTTAATTATGCTACACTAAGTTATGTTGTAAATAATCCCTACGATTTAAGAACATATTTGATGAGGGATAATGATTTATTTTTAACAACTAATTTCAAAAGAGATGCAATAAATAATCCTAACTATCCTTACTCTATAGTTTTCAAGCTATACAAACCACTTCCTCCTGATATTAGGAGATTTGATGAATTTACCATTGTAAAAGAAATGATGGACCCTGTTACTGATGCTGTAAAAATAGTTGACTTTGTTGATACAGAGGTCGGTGATATAGTTTTAAAAACACCAGACATAAACAGTATTGACTTTGTAAGTAGACAATCAACTGATTATAAAAGTGAAACTGAAATACTAACTGATGATGCTAGTATTTCTAATAAGTTAAGAAATGATTTTATATCTCAAAGTTTTGAAAGTGTAGAGTTAAACACAGACTATAGACAATTTGAAAACTTTATAAATTTTAGTTCTGTTGAAAAGAGAATTAAAAACTTCAAATATAAACTTGAATTATTAGAATCATATTCAGATTCAAGCGGTTCTCTAGTTGGAATTAGTGGTTCTTTAGACGACAGAAAATCTTGGCAAACAAAAATTGATGATGTAAAAAATAACTTCGATGATTTTGAAAGTTATATGTATTTTGAAAGTTCCTCTCGTTCAAGTGGTTCTCTTGGCATATACTACAGTAATTCTTGGCCGAAAACGGGAGGTTCAGGATCAGTACAGTATCCGTATACATTAGCACATACAACTTCGTCTCAAGGACAAACTTTTTTTTCTAATCAGATAACAAGTGCTTCAGTTTATGATGCTGAAAATCTAAATAGGTTAAGTTATCACCTACCCGCATATCTTACTGAGGATTCTGAAAATACTGATTTTACTAATTTTATAGATATGGTTGCTCAACACTTTGACCAAATATGGCTGTATACAAAGGGTATGACTGACGTGTACGATAGAAGAGAAAAGTTAGATGAGGGTGTATCAAAAGAGTTGCTATATACTATGGCTAGGTCTTTAGGTTGGAAGTTACCTGATGCTAAAGATTTGGTTGATCTTCCAAGATATGCTTACGGTGTTGAGGTTACTGGCTCATCGTACTCAGATTTTTCAGCAGTATCCGATAGGGATATATCTAGAGAAATATGGAGTCGTATAATAAACAATATGCCATTTTTCTTAAAACATAAAGGAACAATAAAAGCACTAAAAGGATTGATAAATATTTATGGTATACCATCAACCATACTAAGAGTTAAAGAATATGGTGGTCCTGATTTACCTGATACTAAAAATGTATCATATGAAATTACAAGAAAATTTACAAAAGCGTTAGATTTCAGAAGTGCTCAGTATGTTAATACTGTATGGACTGATGATGGATTTACAAATAGAAAGCCTGACACTGTAGAGTTTAGGTTTAGATCTGCTACTGGCTCAAATCAAATACTTGTAGAGAAACAATCTACCACAACTGATCAAGATTGGATTATAAGACTAAAAGATAATAATTCATCAGATGACTATGGTCATGTTTCATTTTTACTGTCAGGTTCAGCAACTGGAACTTCTATTGGTCAGTATAAAGAATTAACTTCATCTGCTTTACCTGTATATGATGGAGATTTTTATTCTGTTATGCTTCGTAGGATGTCTGGTAGCAGTAATCCAAATGTATCACAATCATATGAATTACATGTTGCTAAATACGATGCTGGAATGAGTAGAATTAATCTATATAGTAAGTCAACGATGAATGTTGATGTGGCAGCTTCGGCATCTTTTAATTTAGCTTGGACTGGTAGTGGAGACATATACATAGGTGGTAAGGAAACTATTACAGGAACTGGAATAAGACTTAGTGGTTCAATTATGGAGTATAGACATTGGACAGAAACACTACAAACATCATCCTTTAGAAATCACGCATCTAACCCAAAAGCATATGATGGTAATTCGATTTCATCTTCTTACAAACACTTGACACTAAGATATTCCTTTGACGATAATCAAGATTTAAGTACATATGCTGGTGGTGTACTTGATTCTAGAGCTGAACAGCAGAAGGCTTTTTCTGGTTCTTATGTTGGATTTACAGGTAACTTTTTTAGAAGTGTGGTGGATGAACAAAAAACTCACATACCAAGTATAGGCGCACTAAGAAGAACTACGAAAAAAATTAGACTAGAAAGTAATGAAAGAGTTCTTGGAAATTTAGATGCGAATCGTAGAGTAACTGTTGGTGCTTACGATACTGCACCCTTAGACTCAAATAGAGTTGGTGTTTACTTTGCTCCAACTGATGTAATAAATACCGATATCATAAATTCTGTTGCTAATCTGAATTACGATAACTTCTTAGGAGACCCTAGAGATATAACAGAATATGAGTATAGAGGATTAGAGTATGTTGCAGATAACTATTGGAAAAAATACAATTCACCAAATAATTTTTGGGATTATATAAGAATACTAAAGTACTACGATCAGTCTATGTTTCCACAAATAAGAAAAATGATTCCTGCTAGAGCAAAAGCTAGGGTGGGAGTTTTGGTTGAACCCAATATATTAGAGAGATCCAAAGTAATAAGAGGAAGAAAACCTGATGCTAAAAACTTTTATTACTCTTCATCAATTGATTACAGTGAACGTATTTTTATATCAAGTTCATATAATGCTGGTTCTACAATTACAACATATGATGCTTATAATGGTAGAATACCCATTTACAGTTATGAAACAGGCTCTTCAGTAGTTTCATCAAGCGGTGAATATTCTACATTTGAGGCTAGTGGTTCTGAAGTAAGAGATAGATTTACACAGGGAACTATTTGGAGTAGACTGAATAATAATGATGCTTTCTATTCACACTCCACAATAACATTTGGTGATGTAAAGTATGCTGAAGTTTTACAACCAGTAATTAGTGGGTCTAGAATTTACGGAAGAAATCAAAAGATAAGAAAATTTTATTCTACACAAGCTAGTGCTTCCGCAGATAATTTTCATTCATCGTCTTTCAAAAATGTTGATATAGATAACAAAGCAGAAGAAAATCAAGCTTTATTTAATATTCTATACGGAGGTGTTAAAAATACACTAAAAACTACTTTAGATGGTGGTTCTCCGATAGAAGTTGTTATTACAGCACCAACTAAGCTAGTAACAACAAAAACTGCAGAGTCATCTTTGAAAACTGGGTTTGGTAAAGAATCAGAGTTTAAGGATAAAAAAGAAAAAGAAGAGAAAACATTATCTAAAGATGAAAAAATTCAATCAGTAAAACAAGATGATACGGGAGCAAAAAGTTTTGTTGATACTTCAGGAAAAGAAGTAACATTTGATTCAGTAGATGAATTAACAAAGTCTCAAAAAGATCAGTTAACAAATCAAATACAAAAAGAATTAGATGATAAAGAAGAAGGTAGTAAGTAATTATTTTAACGAAAATTAAAATGATTTATATTTATATATGATAAGTCATATCGATTTTTAAATTAGGAGTTAAACATGGGATTTTTAAATAATACAACTGTAACAGTAGACGCTATTTTAACTAAAAAAGGTCGAGAGTTATTAGCACAAGGTACAAATGCATTTCAAATTACCAAATTTGCATTAGCAGATGATGAGGTGGATTATAGATTGTTCGATACTTCACATCCGAATGGTAGTGATTATTACGGAAGTGTGATAGAAGCTATGCCACTTTTAGAAGCATTTGCTGACGAAAATCATATAATGAGATATAAGCTAGTAACACTACCAAAAAATACACAGAAGATGCCTGTAATCAATGTTTCACCAGGTTCTATAACATTTACTGCTGTTGCTGGTGCTTCAGCTGCTCCTAACGTGGTGACACCATCGACAACTAATGCTAATGATAACTCTTATACGTTTATTTTGAAAGACCAAAGTATAGCTAATATGACTGTAGCAACTGCTGCGGGTGGTGGTACTACAGGTGCTACAACCCCTTTCTTTTTAGGTGAGGATGATGCGCCAAACAGTAAAACTTTGGTTGCTAAAACTGTAAATATTGGAGTGGTTGCTGTTTCAAAGGTTCAAAGAACCACACTGGTTATCGTTGGAAATGACACAGGCGCAACAACTTCTCTTGAAATAGCTAACAACTTTATTGTTTAATAGGAGTAAATAATGGCAATTTATAAAAATTTTAACATAGTAGATGAATCAAGTCCTGAGTCTGGAGATGTGGTATCAAATGTAAAGGATATCGTTTCCTCTGGAATGTGGGCTGATGGTTCTACATCAATAACTGCTTTTTTTACATCATCTACACAGAGTGGTAGTACAGGAGATTTTTTCTTAGATGTATATTCAGCAAATCCACAATCAGATTCTACTTCTAAACCACAATTTTCAATTGCTTATGCTAATTTTAATGGAAGTGGTTCTTTAGGTGCGGTAGGTGTAAATGGTAATAGAGCAGCTGCTGGTATTTACAGACAACTATCAAATACATTATTAGGTCCTGATTCAGACCAATTTACCTTCGCAGGTTCTGCTGCTGGTTCTGGTGGAAATTTAACTAAACTTTCACCTGACTATGTATACGCAATATCAATTTCAAGACGACAACTTCGTGAAAAGATGGATCCAGGTAATTGGGAACTTGTATTGAGTGGAAGTGGTGCTTTATTAGGCGCTAACAATAAAATTAAATTAATTGACGATAGTGGTGCTACAACTAACCCAAGCGTTCAAAAGGGTGGTAGAGTTTTTAATGTTGTTAGTGGTTCGATAGCTAGTGGTACTGCAGTTACCAAAACAACTGCTGCTGCACAGCCAGGTGGTGCTTACGGGTTATTTTATCCTGATTTAGGGATTATAATTTTAAATGGTCCTATTTTGAACGCATCTGCTTCTTTAAGCACCAATACTACATCAAACGATTTAGGTGGTAATAATGATAAACTATTTCAAAGAATTAGTGATGGTGCTAAATTTCAGGCAAGAAGAGAAGAGGTAATTACTTCACAACATTATTTCTGTAGAGTTCCTAATAAAGAGTTTAACTTTTCTTCCAACCCAACATTTGTTTCTGGCTCTGCTGGTAATTTCCAACAAGCTACATTTTTTAAAAATCCAAAGTCTTTTATAACACAAGTCGGGCTTTATAATAATGCAAATGAACTATTGGCTGTAGCTAAACTAAGTAAACCTTTATTAAAATCTTATTCAAGGGAAGCTATTATCAAAGTCAAATTAGACTTCTAAACATAGGGGATAAAGGTCATGTTTAAGGCACTAGACCCTCAAGACATTAATATAACACCATTTAAAGTCTACAAGCAATTCACAGTCACAAATACAGATAGTGGTAGCGGCGTTTATGGTTTTAAAGCTGTAAGTGCCAGTGCACACGGATGGACAGAATCTACAGGAGTAAAAACAACATTCGACTCTGCTAGTTTTTATCAAATGCCATCTTGGTTAATGATAAATCATATGTACTATCGTGACACAATTAATCCATATAACAATTTTGGGCAAAATGATAACAGACAATACAGAGAACTACACTCATCTGCTTCTATAGTTGCTGTATCAAAAGATTTGTATGGTGAGAGAATCAAACCACGATCTATTGAATTAACAGATGATAGCACATCAACTACACTTACCATAGTAGATGATGGTCATGGCAATTTGTATGATAATAGTAGTGCTGCTTATTCTGCTAGTTTTGCTTCATTTTCAACAAGTAGTTTCTCAAATTCTGAAACCGGAAGTTTTGTAGGAAATGCTTTTTACGAACATGGTTTATTAGTATTTACAAATACAGGATCTAGATACAATGGAATAGGAACTGGCACAGGTACTGATGGTTATAGTTTGAAATACAAAGCACAAGTAACAATAAATGAATATGAGTATGTTTGTATAGTAGGAGAAAGAGAGTTTAATGCGACTATGAACATAACAATGACTCACGGAAGAAGTGGTAGCTTAAACATAAGTGGTTCTGATACGTGGAGGAGTTTACCACCCGGTGACGCACTGTATAAATCCGGCTCATATAGTACAAAATATGAACCAGCAACTGAGTTTACAAATCACTACACACATTCAAAGTGGTCTCCTTATGTTACACAAGTAGGTCTGTACAATGATTTTAATGAGTTACTTGCGGTTGGACAATTATCAAGTCCTATGAAGAATGATCCTGAAATATCATTGGGTATAGTTGTAAGGTTTGACGGATAATGGGTAATTTCAAAAGAATGATGGAAACTTCCTTTCTTATTGAAAGGATAGATTATTTACAGACTGCTAGAGAGTTGATTAGGCAATATGGCTTAAAATCTAAAATTAAAATGGGAAGAGGTAAAGACTTCGGTGAATATGTACCAGAAACCGATACAGTAACGATAAGACCATCATATCCAAATGTAAAGGAATTCTTAATGACTGTGTTACACGAAATAGGACACGCATTGGATGCTAAAAGATTAGGTGTAAGGAAGTATATAAAAAAATATACACAGGCTGGCACAATGGCAGCTTATGATGGATTAGATCCTCACGATGATAATAAGTGGGAAGAGAAAGCAGAAAGATTTGCAAAAAAAGAATTATCTAAATGGATGTAAAATAAATTTGTATTTGAGATAATTGCTATATATGTATTAATAATGTTGACATTTAATTTGGTTATAAAAAATTCTGATAGGTTTTTTAATAAAATATTTCTGCCTTGAATTATATAATCTCAATTAAATATTAACAAGTAACAAGTAACAAGTATAAGTATTAATTAACAAGTATTACAAGTATTAATTATGAAATCAAGAAGTGCCAAGAATAAAGGTAAGAGACTTCAGAACAATGTTAGAGATCTTTTGTTAGAAACCTTTAATCAACTAGAACCCGATGATATCAAATCTGCTATTATGGGTGAATCAGGAGAAGATATTAAATTATCCCCCGCGGCTCGTAGACTCATTCCTTATTCATTTGAATGTAAAAATCAAGAAAAACTAAATATATGGGATTCATTAAATCAGGCAGAAGAAAATAGTGGTGATTACGATCCTGTGTTGATATTTAAAAGAAACAGAAGTAAAACATACGCTGTACTTAATGTGGAAAAATTTATAGAATTAATTAATGAAAATAATCAATCTTCTAAATAGAGTAATAGGAAATCATGGCAGACGATTAAAGAAAGCCAATGAGTATATGTATTGGTCTCCTTTTACTTCACATCATAAACCTAAATTACAGATTAATGTAAAAACTGGTAAGTGGCATTGTTGGGTTTCCAATCAAGGTGGTCATAACCTATTTCAGTTATTTAAAAAGTTAAAAGCTAATAGAGAACAATTTACAGAGTTGGGTGAATTAGTTGGAAAACCATCTCATTCACTATCATCA
>NHIV01000021.1 GCA_002170735.1 bacterium TMED198
CACCCTATGAGGGACCAAGGTCCTATCGACCTGCCTATTATTGATACAAACTCTCCCGCAGCTGGATACATGGTTTGGAAGTTTTTTGAATATTTGGATCTCAATTCAGTGCCTTTGCCCTTAAATATATCAAAAGCGCTATATATATCATTAGTTTCTGATACAGGAAGGTTTAAGTATCAATCTACTAATTCAGAAACTCACAAAATGGCTTCTCACTTGCTTGAAAGTAATTTTAATGTCTATGATATACACAGACCTTTATACGAAGAGCAGGATTTTATTTATTTAAAACTTCTTTCAAAAGTAATTGATTCACTCAATGTATCTAATAACTTCAAAGTTGTTTTCACTATTATAACACCTTCTATGTTAAATGATATTGGTGCAGATCCATCGCATGTTGATGGAATTACTGAGTATATAAGAAATATTGAAAATGTAGAGATATCATTTATGATCTATCAAAAAGACTCTTCAATGATTAGGATTAATTTCAGATCTAGTGGTATTTATAATGTTGATGATATAGCATCATCTTTTGGTGGAGGTGGGCATAAGTTTGCCTCTGGTGCAACCATTGAAGGTTCATCGATTAAATCAATCAAGGATTCAATTATAGATCAAATAAATAAGAAAATTCCAGGAGAAATTGATGTCGATAAAGAGTGATATTTGGATTGAAAAAATGTCTAATGAGTGCAATATGATATCTCCTTTTTGTACAGAAAATATTTCTAAAGAAGTTATTTCATACGGACTCTCTTCTTATGGTTACGATATAAGGGTATCTGATGAATATAAAATATTTACCAATATCAATAACAGGGTTGTAGATCCTAAAAAGTTTGATGATAAATCTTTTGTAGATTACAAAGGAGAAGTGTGTATAGTACCTCCAAACAGCTTCGCATTAGCAAGGAGCATAGAGTATTTCAAAATACCTAGAAATGTACTTACAATTTGCCTGGGAAAATCTACTTATGCCAGGTGTGGCATAATTGTCAATGTAACACCTTTTGAGCCTGAGTGGGAGGGTTATGTTACATTAGAGATAAGCAATACAACACCATTGCCAGCTAAAATTTATTCAAATGAAGGTCTATGCCAGGTTTTATTCTTTGAGTCTGATGAACATTGTAGGGTTTCTTATAAAGATAAAAAAGGTAAATATCAGGGTCAGGAAGGTATAACTTTACCAAAAATTATCGATAAATGAAAATTATAATAGCTAAAGATGCAGGGTATTGTTTTGGAGTTAGGGATGCTGTTAATATGGCCTATGATGCAGCGGAAAAATTCGGTGAAGTTTACATGCTGGGGGATATCGTGCATAATGAGAATGTAGTTGATGATCTTGCTAAAGCTGGTGCAAAGGTAGTTGAGAAACTCGATGATATTCCCCCAAATAGTTCAGTTCTTTTCCGGGCACATGGCACTAAAAACAATATTTGGTCTGATGCCGAAAAAAAAGGTTTTAATATAATAGATGCAACCTGTCCATTGGTTCATGAAATACATCATGAAGTTAAAAAACTTGAAGAAGAAGGTAGAAAAATTATCGTTATTGGTGATCATGGCCATGATGAAGTTGTAGCAATAGCGGATCAGGTTCAATCCCCTGTAGTGGTTTCATCAAAACAGGAAGCTAACGATCTTAGAAAAATAAAGAAAGCTGGCGTTGTCAGTCAAAGCACTCAGATGATTGAAAATGTTCAAGAAATTGTTAATGTTTTAATGACTAAAGTTTTCGATCTCAGATTTGTGAATACTATTTGTTATCCAACAAAGAGGAATCATGAGCAGATTAAAGTTTTATCTGAAACGTCTGATGTTATGATCATTATAGGGTCATTTACAAGTGCCAATTCTAAAAGATTAACTGAATTGTCAAAACAGAGAAACAAGAATTCTTATCAGGTGACATCTTCTGATGATATTGATGTGGAATGGTTTAGAGATTGCAAAACAGTAGGAATTAGTGCGGGTGCATCAACGCCTGACTATCTGATTGATCAAGTAAAAGATAAAATTAATAAAATATCAGAGGTTAAATAATGAAGAAAAATACATTTGAATTAAAGGTTAATTTGGCGGAAATGCTTAAAGGTGGAGTTATTATGGACGTAACGACGCCAGAGCAAGCTATTATAGCTGAAAATGCTGGCGCTGTATCTGTAATGGCACTAGAGAGAATCCCAGCTGATATACGCAAAGAAGGTGGCATATCAAGAATGTCGAATCCCAACTTAATTAAAGATATTCAATCATCTGTATCAATACCTGTAATGGCGAAATGTAGAATTGGCCATTTTGCTGAAGCTCAAATTTTAGAATCATTAAAAGTTGATTTTATCGATGAGAGCGAAGTCCTTACTCCTGCTGACAATGAAAACCATATTTATAAACATGATTTTAAGGCGCCTTTTGTATGTGGTGCTAGAGATTTAGGCGAAGCCTTAAGGCGGATATCTGAAGGAGCTGCAATGATAAGAACAAAAGGAGAAGCGGGGTCTGGTAATATTGTTGAGGCTGTAAGGCATATGAGAGCTATTGTATCTCAGATTAATAATCTTAAAAAGGCTAGAAAAGAAGAATTCCCTAAGATTGCTAAATTACTGAATGCACCTTTGCATCTTATCGAGCAAGTTTCAAAAATAGGAAGATTACCAGTTCCAAATTTTAGCGCAGGTGGCATTGCTACACCAGCAGACGCCTCATTAATGATGCAACTTGGAGCTCAGTCCCTATTTGTAGGTTCTGGAATATTTAAAAGTGAAGATCCTGAAGAGAGAGCGGTTGCAATTGTAGAAGCAACAGCAAATTATAAGAATCCTTCAAAATTGGCTGAAGTTTCTGGTGGTTTGAAGTCTGCAATGGAGGGTATTGATATTGATGAGCTTCCTAAGGAGAAATTACTACAGTATAGAGGGAATTAAAATGGTTCTTGGTGTTTTATCTTTACAGGGCGACTATGAACTTCATGTAGGGCAACTGAAGAGTCTGAATGTAGATACTATAAAAGTTAAGACATCAAACGACCTCATTAACATTGATGGCCTTATTATACCTGGCGGCGAATCTACAACTATATCACTTTTAATTGACAAATTAAATTTAAGAAAAGCATTGGAGGAATATTGTTCTAAAAAATGTGTTTTTGGTACATGTGCAGGTTTGATTATGATTTCGAATATTAAGGACAAAATTGTAAAACCATTAAATTTGATATCTTTTGACCTTGAAAGGAATGCTTACGGAAGACAAATAGATTCTTTCACTAAGTATATTGATTTGGAGTTTGACAGAACCAGTAAATTTGTTGCTAATTTTATTAGAGCTCCTAAGATTAAGTCATTAAATGATGATGACACTGAAGTCCTAGCATATGATGGAAATACCCCCATTTTGGTGAAAAGAGGCAATTTATTAGGTAGTTCTTTTCATCCTGAAATCGGAAATGACAATAGAATACATAAATATTTTTTAAAAATGATTAATAATGAAAAAGTATAAACTTTTAGATAAGATAGATTCACCTGAAGATATAAAAAGCTTAAATGTTAACTCGCTCGGCCGTCTCTCTCAAGAGGTATGTGATTTTATAGATGAGGTTATTAAGAAGACTGGTGGCCACTACTCTTCTCCTTTAGGTGTTGTAGATCTTACAATTGCGCTACACTATGTATATAACTCTCCAAAGGATAAAATCTTGTGGGATGTAGGTCATCAGGCCTATTCGCACAAAATTCTTACAGGAAGAAGAGAAGAGTTTAAGAGAATAAGAAATAAAGGAGGGATTAGCGGCTTTTTGAAAATTAGCGAAAGTCCTCATGATGCATTTGGCGCTGGCCATGCAAGTACCTCAATTTCTGCTGCACTTGGATTTGCTCACTCAAGAGACAAATTGAAGCAGAACAGTAAAGTTGTAGCTGTAATAGGTGATGGTGCGCTTACTGGCGGCTTGGCGTACGAGGGGATTAATAATTTGGGTTACCATAAGACCCAAATGACAATAATTTTAAATGATAATTCCATGTCAATATCCAAGAGTGTTGGCGCTTTATCGCACTACCTTACAAAAGTTATCACCAATCCAACTTATAACAAAATTAGGAACGATATTTGGGATCTATCTGGCAAAGTTCCCGTGATATCTAAACAGTTAAGAAAGTTTTTAAGGAAAACTGAAGAAGGCTTAAAAGGCTATTTAACTCCAGGGGCATTATTTGAAGATTTAGGATTAAGATATATAGGTCCAATTGATGGCCATAATTTAGAAGAACTTATTCAAGTTTTAAATTCGATAAGAGAAATGAATACTCCAGTTATATTACATGTATACACAAAGAAGGGTAGAGGAGTCGAAAAGGCTGAAAATAATTCTCTTAAATACTATAGTCTATCAGGGGCTCAGGGCAAAAATATCTCCTCTACTCCAAGTTATTCTTCTGTTTTAGGATCCTCATTAAGTGAAATTGCAAAAAATGATTCTAATATTGTTGCTGTGACAGCTGCTATGGAAGTTGGAACAGGTTTAAGTACTTTTACAGATAAAAATCCTGAAAAATATATTGATGTAGGTATAGCTGAAGAGCATGCTGTTACTTATGCAGCTGGCCTAGCGGCTTCAGGGATGAAGCCTGTAGTATGCCTATATTCAACTTTTCTTCAAAGGGCTTATGATAATGTATTTCATGATGTATCATTGCAGAATTTACCCGTAATTTTTTGTTTAGATCGTGCGGGCCTAGTTGGCCCTGATGGGCCAACACATCATGGTATTTATGATATATCTCTATTTAGAAATCTTCCTAACGTTGTTTTGTCTGCCCCTAAAGATGGAAATGAATTGAAATCTTTATTGCTAACTGCTGTTAAATCTAATAAAATATTTTTTATTCGATACCCAAAAGGCTCTTGTATTAAATATAGCAATGATTCTTCAGAAAAGCTCAATATTGGCAGTTGGGAGAAGTTAAATGATGGAAAAAATATAGCCCTCTTATGCATTGGTAGTATGGTTAATCAAGCTCAGGAATCTATTGATATATTTAAATCTAAGAATATACCCGTTCCAACTATTGTTAACTGTAGATTTATTAAGCCATTTGACAGTAAGTTACTTAAAGAAATTGCAATTACTCATAAATGTATAATTACTTTTGAAGAGGCTGCAGTTTCTGGTGGTTTCGGAACATCTATTTTAGAGTATTGTAATTCAATTGACTTAGATATAAAAATTATAAATGTTGGTGTGCCTGATGAGTACGTTGAGCATGCAAAAAGATCTGAACAGCTTTCAGATTTAGGCCTTGATTCTATAGGTATTTTTAATAAAGTACAAAAGGTTTTCTATAGCGATGAAAAATAATAATAAAAAAAAATGGGAAGAAAGGTTAAAGAGTACTCAAAGTCGAGATTATGATTTCAATACAATGTCAGGTAATTCGCTTGATGTATTATATCATCCCCAAAATATAGATCAGGACTATATTGATACTTTAGGCTTTCCCGGTGATTTTCCTTATACAAGAGGAATTCATACGAATCTATATAGAGGTAAGCTTTGGACTATGCGTCAGTTTGCAGGCTTTGGCACTCCCAAAGAAACAAACCAAAGATTTAAATTTTTGTTGAAAAATGGACAGACAGGTTTATCTGTAGCATTTGATATGCCTACGTTAATGGGATATGACGCTGATCACCCAATATCAAACGGTGAAGTTGGTCATTGCGGTGTAAGTATAAGCTCACTTGCTGACATGGAAGAACTTTTCGATGGTATAGACCTTTCAATGGTGAGTGTTTCTATGACAATAAATGGCCCGGCCATTATTCTTTTTGCGTTTTATGTCGCTGTTGCCTTAAAGCAAAATTGTGACATTAAAAATATTAAAGGCACATTGCAGAATGATATTTTGAAAGAATATATGGCTCAAAAAGAATGGATATTCCCTCCAAATCCCTCAATTAGGATTATAACTGACATGATAGAGTATTGTTCTAAAGAAATGCCAAAGTATAATACAATCTCAGTTAGTGGGTATCATATAAGAGAGGCCGGATCAACAGCAGACCAAGAACTTGCATTTACTTTAGCAAATGGATTTGAGTACGTCAAAAATGCAATCAAGAGAGGATTAAATGTAGATGATTTTGCAAATAGAATATCATTTTTTTTCAATTCTCATTCTGATTTTTTTGAAGAAATTGCAAAGTTTAGGGCTGCTAGAAGAATATGGGCGAAAGTAATGAAAACCAAATTTAAAGCAAAAAATGAAAAATCAATGCAACTTAGATTTCATACTCAAACTGCAGGTTGCTCATTAACGGCTCAACAGCCTGAAAATAATATTACAAGAACATCTATACAGGCATTAGCTGCCATTCTTGGGGGTACTCAGTCATTGCATACAAATTCATTGGATGAAACTTTGGCGTTACCATCTGAAAAAGCGGTAGAAATTGCTCTTAGATCTCAACAGATTATTGCCTATGAGACTGGCGCAGCTAATGTGGTTGATCCGCTAGGCGGCTCTTGGTTAATTGAGTCTCTTACAGATAGAATTGAGAAAAATGCTTACAAGTATTTTGATGAAATAAAATTATTGGGAGGAGTAGTAAATTGCATAGAAGAGGGATATTTCCAAACGCAAATATCTAATTCTTCATCTGCTTATCAGAAATTAATTGAATCCAAAAAAAGAGTAATTATTGGAATCAATGATTTTATCAAAGAAAATGAGGAAATTGATATACCTATACTTGAAATTGATGAAAGCGTAGAAAAAAACCAAATCAATAAAATCAAAAAAATCAAACAGGATAGAAATGAAAAAAATGCTAGAAAATCTTTGGAGGAATTAAAGGTTTCTGCCGAAAAAGGTTTTAATTTAGTTAAACCAATTATAAATGCATCGATGGCATATTGCACACTTGGAGAAATGGTTGATATTTTGAAGAGCGTTTATGGCACTTGGGAGGAAAAGTCAATAATATAGTTGCAGATCTACACATGCATTCTACATTTTCAGATGGGAAGTTTTCACCTGAACAAATTGATGCATTGTTTTGCAATTTAAACTTTCAAGCTATTTCAATTACAGATCATGATACACTTGATCATGTTAATTATATATCTAAAAATAAAGATAAATTTTCTTTAGATATAATTCCTGGTGTTGAGATATCATGTAAATTTGATGGAATTGACATGCATTTATTAGTCTATTTCGCAGATAAATCAATTAATTTTTTAACAGATTATTTTAAATCCTATAGGTTGCTACGAATTCATCGTGTAGAGGAAATTATTTCAAAGTTAAGAAAAGATGGTGTTGCTTTAAATTCTAAGAATATCCTTGATAATTTTAACAATCCTTCCAGATTGCATGTTGCTCAGGAGTTAGTTTCAAGTGGCTATGCCAAATCAATAAAATTAGCATTTAAAAATTTTTTAATTAAAAGTTCAAAATATTATGTACCAATTAATAAAATCTCACTGCCCGATCTAGTTGATTGTCTAAAACCATTTGATTGCTTAACCTCTATTGCTCATCCGATTATCAGTCTTGGTAAAAAAAAATTAGATTTAATTCTTAACATGAATATTGATGGGGTTGAGTCATTCCATCCTTCTCACGATTTAAAGGATGAAGCTATTCTTTTATCTATTTGTAAAGAGAATAACTTATTAGTGACTGGCGGTTCTGATTTTCACGGCTGGAATAAAAATGATTCCAGACTAGGAAGATATGGTCTAGATAATTCAAAATTTAAAACTTTTCAATTAAATTAGAAGATGATAGATAAAAATAAATTAACTATAGGTATAGAAGAAGAGTATATGATATGCAATTCAAGTTCTTATGAATTAGAAAACATCGCTGATAAGATTATGCCTCAAATTGATGAAAACTTGAAAGACAGATATTCTTTTGAATTAATACTATCTGAAATTGAAAGCAATACATCAATTTGTAGTAGTGTTAAGGAGGCAGTTGAAGAAGTCTCAAGGTTAAGAACTTACATTAACAAACTATGTAATAATTTGAATTGTTCTATTGGTTTAAGTGGTACTCATCCTACATCAAAGCCTCAACAACAACAATTTGTCAACAATGAAAGCTATAATTGGGTAAAAGATCAACTTCATTACTATGCACTTAGGAATTTAACGTTTTCTCAACATGTCCATATAGGTGTGCCTAATAAAAAATACTTCATACCAATTCTTAATTCTTTAAGGAGATGGATCGCCCCATTATTATCGATATCAACAAATTCTCCATTTTTTGAAGGATTCCAAACAGGAATGCTATCTTCAAGAACATTTCAATTTGGTTCTTTCCCTAGAACCAACATTCCTGACTATATAGATGACTATAATTCTTTTATAGAAATCTACAATAAATATAAAAAAATGAAATCTATTTTATATCCTAGGCATATATGGTGGAAGATTAGACCTCATATAGATTTTGGTACTATTGAGTTTAGGGTTTGCGATGCCCAAAGAAATCTTAAGAATGTAAGTCTAATTGCAGCTCTATCACAAGCTTTGGTATATCAATCTATCTTAGATTATGAAAACAAAAATTTACATCAAAAATTCAATCTTGATTTACTTAATGATGGACTTTGGAAAGCAGCAAGGTTTGATTTTAATGGCTCTTTATATGATGAACCCACAAATAAAATGCTTAAAATGAAAGAAATGATTAAAATAATGCAAGATTACTGCTCTGAATCTTTAGCTTTATATAACAATGAGTTTGTACATTCATACCTTGAAAATATTTTAGATTATGGCCCAGAGTCTAATAAGCAATTAGAAGTATATAATGATGGAGGATTTGAAGCCTTGAATAAGTTTTTAGTTGATAATGTATCATATACAATAGGAGAATAATAAATGTCTAGAAAAATTGTTCATGTTGTTGGCACAGGAACTATAGGTGAGCCCCTAATTGGCTTGCTATGTGATTTTAAAGAAGATTTAGGAATAGATGAAATCACTTTTCATAAAAATACACCTTTGACTTCTGATAGGTCTAAAGTTGTAAGTTTGCTAAATAGAGGCGCTAGATTAACTACAAGATCTGATAGGATGGATGGTTTTAATTCAATTGGCTTATCTCCAGAGTTTAACACAGAAGAAGCTATAAATAGAGCTGATGTTGTAATTGACTGCACTCCAAAAGGCTATGGGCACCAAAATAAAATTGACTATTATAATAAATTCTCTCACAATACAGCAGGTTTTATCGCCCAAGGAAGTGAAGTGGGTTTTGGTAAAATGTATGCAAGAGGTATCAATGATAGATCTTTAGTTAGAGATGAGGATAAATTTATCCATGTTGTTTCGTGCAATACTCACAACTTATCTACAATAGTAGATACTTTGGCATTATCTGAAGGTGAGGATAATTTGATTGAAGGAAAGTTCAATTTAATAAGAAGATCAAATGACATCAGTCAATCTAAAAAATTTGTTCCAGCACCTCAAGTTGGAAAACATGCAGACGAAAACTATGGAACACATCATGCCCGTGATGCAGCTATGCTATTTGATACATTAAATTTAGATTTAAATGTATTTTCATCTGCTATGATTGTTAATAGTCAGTATATGCATATCCTGCAATTTAATTTGAAAGTTAAAAGATCAACATCTCTTACTAATGTACTATCAAGAATTGAAAAAAATTATAGAATCGCTATTACTGACAAGTTAAATGCAAATGAGGTATTCTCGTTCGGTAGGGATCATGGACATTATGGTAGAATTTTAAATCAAGCTGTTGTTTGTATCCCAACATTGAATGTTAGAAATGGGAATGAAATTTCTGGCTATTGTTTTACACCTCAAGATGGAAACTCATTGCTTAGTTCAATAGCTATCACAGAATGGTTTTTATACCCAAATTCTTATGAAGATAAAATTCAATGCTTAAAACCTTTTTTCTTTCAAGAGGTTTAAAATTACATGCTAGATCGTCATTTAGAATCTAAACTTTCCATCTATGCCAAGAGATTAGATAAAAATCTAGATAAGTTAAGTATTTTAGTGTGTATTTCTGGGGGTGTTGATAGCAGTGTCTTGCTGAATATTATGTTTATGCTTAGATCCAAATTTAAATTTAAACTTAATGCTGCACATGTCAATTACTCTTTTCACAACAAATCTGACCTAATGTCCAAACATTGCTATAAAATATG
>NHIV01000022.1 GCA_002170735.1 bacterium TMED198
GAAATTTTTTTCAAAATTGTTTACTCCCGAGCTATCTTTAGGAATTACTGATGATCTTAATCTATCTTTCAGCCAGACATTTGGCCTTAGGTGGATGGATTTTAACCCAGTTTGGACTTTAGGTGGTGATGTCCCTGAATATATAAGCAGCCACCACAGGAATGAAGATAGTATGTCCGATTTCTCCAATGCAAGGGGAGGCCTTGCTGGTGATATAAACTTTAAGGCAAAGTACCTCTTAAGCTATACTGCTGGAGGTGTTGGCCCTAGATCTTTTTTTTCAACTGGTTTTACTATACCATCAAATAGCTATTTAACTTCGGATCCTTATTTTCAAAAAACAATTGATGTTGATTATGGAAACAGTGATGGTGAGGTTACATCAGATGAAACTGAAAGGTTCAATGAGGAGTACGATGAAAAGGCTCACAAGCATTTCGCTATAAGCGAAGGCGTTTATAGATTTATTGTTGAGCCTTCCTATTTTTACAAAAGACGTTTCAATCCAGTTTTTCTAGGGTTAAGTATTTCTTATAGCATTCCAATTTCTGAAAAAAAACATGGGAGCTCTACCTATAAAGCTAGCAAGATTGTAGATGTCCACCTAACATCACTTTTTGTGTCAAGCCAGATTGATTTTATAAGAAAACTCGTACCTGCTTCTATAGATTTTTCATTAGGACTGTCAATTTCGCACCAAGGGAGTACTTCATGGAATGGATATCGTTCTCCAATACCTGAAACTACAGTGTTATTTCCAAGCTTTGGCTTGGTTGTTGGATCTAATAAATTTGGAGCACTTAATGTGATATTTAGAACCTCCTACTTTTTGGATGGAATATTTGCAGCTACATCAGAATTTGGGGATAAAGACTTCAAGCAAGGAACAAGTGAATTGGATGTAATTCTTAACTACAGACTGCCAGTTGATTATTATATTAAGTTTTTAGATTAAAGTATTGATATTAGTAATAGTTGTTGCAAAACAATAAATGGTTTCATATTTTTATACATGAACAAGTTGTGCCTGTCATTTTTTATTTTATCTTTTTTGATTCCCTGTGAATTAGGGTATGAGAGTTTTATGGATAATTGCTATTTATCTTCTGATGTTGACTTTTTACGTGAAATTTTAGATAATAGCACAGAAACTGTTAATATGGAGATGGATGATCCTAGTTGGTTTCCAGGTACTAGTATTGGAAACGGCAATGGAATAATAGAGCCTCTTGAGATATGTTCTCAAACCTGGGAAAATGGTAGGTTGGTTTTGCTGGACTGTGGAGCTCACGAGCTGAATGGTGTGTATCATTGGTGCCAGCTTTCTGGTGATTTGCCTGAATCTTTAATAAGTTTAACTGAACTTGAAACCTTTATTTTGGACTATAATAATTTTAGTGGTATCGTTCCTGAGCATGTTTGCACTATGAATTTTGATTTTTCTGACTACTCTTCTTTCAGTCTCAATGGTAATGAATTTTGCCCTCCTTACCCAGAGTGTATTGAGCCTTACATGGGCTGGCAGAACTCACAAGATTGCGAGTTATCTGAATGTTATGATGTAGGGGTAAGAGATTTTATCTCTTTTGAATATAATGGTGATAACGTGCTAAACACGTATGAAGATTTTTCAGGTGAGCCTTACCTAGGTTTTCATATTTACAATGATGGCCCTGATTGCTTTCAGTATCCAGGGGTCAGAGTTACCAGTGATACCCCAGGTGTAAGCTTTTATGGATACGGTGATGATCAGGAGGTATTTGAAACTTGGTGGTATGGTATGTTTTCTCAACAGGAGGAGGGGTTTGTTCTTGGGTTTGATGTAAGTCCTTATGTGCCAGAAGGTACTGTAATCACTTTCACTGCAGAATCAACAACTCTCCACTGCGAGGACAGTTGTCTTGGAAGTGATGATCCTTATTGTCATGAATGCCCGCCTACTGATCCAATCTCAATATCAGTTACGGTTGGAGAAAGTTTTACCAACTCTGTTGGAGATTCAAATCTTGATGGAGAAGTTAATGTCCTTGATGTAGTCGAAACAGTTGGTTACATAGTATTTAATGAGTCGCATTATTACTATGACCTCACCTTTCTTATGAGCGATATCAATACAGACAACCTTGTTAATGTCCAGGATGTTGTAATGATGGTTAGTATAATCCTAGAAATTTAATTTTTTATTTGCATCGCTTCATCTTTATTTAATAATTTTTATTATGAATTTTTATAATTTTTTTAAAATATGATTATTTCACCATGCCTCCAGGTTGGATGGTGTCTCTATAGTTTTTTAGAAAAGAAATCACAAATTCATATTCCCTCAATATTTATAACATTAAAAAAAGGATTATTTTTATGAATTATCTTTTGATTTTATCTATATTAATTTTTTCAAGCTGTGCTGATAAAAGTATATCTACAGAAAATTTAAAAGAAAATACTAGGGCTTTTAACTTTGAGTATAGTGTAGAGGTTGGATCTACTGATAATAAGAGCTTAGAGCTCTGGATCCCCTATCCAAAGTCAAATGAAGTGCAGAAAATCTCAAATATTAAGGTTGAGGCTGATGGCTTGAAATATGAAGTAAAAAGCGAGAAGGTGCATGGCAACAAGTATTTGTATATTTCAAGTAAGGAGGGTACCTCTTCAGATAAGAATATTTCACTTAAGTTTGATGTTGTTAGAAGTGAGCATGGCGCAGTAAACTACAAGGATGTCAACCCTAAGGCCTACCTTAAATCTTATTCAACTGTTCCAACAGGAAGTGCTTTTGAAAGTATAATCAGCGAAAATGATCTAAACAGCAAGAATATACGAAAAATATATGATTTTGTACTTAATGGAATGCACTATGGCAAGCCTAGATCTTCAGATGTTTCAGATGCATTCTTTGCAGGTAAAAACCCTAAAACTGATAGGGAATGGCTGCCCTCCAGCATAAAGTATGGAAAGAAAAAGGTTTCAAAGGACGAGATAGTTGGGTTTTATACTTCATCAAAAAAAGATGGAAGTAATTATACTTTCGGAAATGGAAACTCCCTTTATGCCTGCGATATCGGCGTTGGAAACTGCACAGATTATCATTCATATTTTATGTCAGTTGGAAGAACATTGGACGTTCCTGTAAGATTTCACATGGGGTTCCCAATTCCATCGGGGCAGTCTGGAAAGGTAGGAGGTTACCACTGTTGGGCAGATTTCTTTGTAGAGGGAAAAGGGTGGACCCCTGTTGACATTTCTGAGGCAGATAAAGATCCTTCAAAGGAAGAATATTACTTTGGTACTGCCTGCAAAAATAGAGTTGAAATGATGGTAGGTAGAGATTTTGTTTTAGATGGATATGATGGAGGCCCTGTAAATCTTTTTATTTACCCAATTCTTGAAGTTGACAACAATGAATCTAAAAACTTTAAGAAGAGTTTTAAGTATAAAAATCTTTAAAAAAGGTTTGCAGATATAGAAGAGTATCGTTTGAAAAGGCCTTTTCTTGGTGTAAATTAGTTTTGATTATTTAACACTAATGGAGGTCTTATGAAGATCCTAGTATTTTTGTTGTCATTTATATTTTTAGGCTCATCCTTTCTGCTTTCTGCTCCAAAGTCAGATAGAAAAGAAGGTCGCCACCCTAAGAAGAAAGCTCAAAAAATTGAGGATAAAAAAAACCTAAACCTCAATATGAAGTTGAAGAGTGAAAGAGGATTGGCAATTAAGGAAAAAAAAGAACGTAAAAGATTAGCTAGAGAAAATTTCAAGCAGGATAAAACGTTGCTCATTGAATCTCATAAAGAAGAAATCCAAGCTATCAGAGAGAATATGAGATCTGAGTTTGAAGCTGCCAAATCAAAGGAAGAGAAGAAGAAAATAAAAGAATCCTACAAGCTTAAAATTTTAGATCTAAAGCATGGACATAAAAAAGATTTAATTGACTTAAAGTATAACTTTAAAAAAAGTAATAAAAAATCTTATAAATAAGTAATTTATGACCCTTTTTATCAAGAATACACTCTCTGGTAAAAGAGAAGAGTTTGTACCTATCGATCCGGATAACGTAAGGGTTTATGCATGCGGACCAACTGTTTACAATTACGCGCACATTGGAAACGCTCGCCCAGCTGTTATCTGTGATTTATTGGTCTCTGTACTAAGGCTTCTTTATCCAAATGTTACATATGTTTCAAACATTACAGATATTGATGATAAAATTATCAAAGCTTCCAATGAATCGGGAGTTCCAATATTAGATCTAACGCGAAAGTTTGAAGAAATATATAATAAAGATATGTCGATGCTAGGTGTTGTTGGACCGGATATTCAGCCAAGAGCAACTGAGCATATAGATGAAATGATATCTCTTGTCAAAAGACTTATTGAAAATGGTAGTGCATATGAAGCTGATAGCCATGTTCTTTTTCATGTCCCTTCATATTCTTCGTATGGAATGCTATCAAAGAGAGATATATCAGATCAGGTTGCAGGTAGCAGGGTGGAGGTTGAGTCATACAAAAAAGATCCTTCGGACTTTGTTCTTTGGAAGCCTAGCACTAAAGATCAGCCTGGGTGGGATTCTCCATGGGGTTTTGGCAGGCCAGGCTGGCATCTTGAGTGTTCAGTGATGTCAGAAAAATCACTCAAAATCCCCTTTGATCTTCATGCAGGTGGTCAAGATTTAATTTTTCCACATCATGAAAATGAAATTGCGCAAAGCTGTGGGTCAATAAAAAGCAATGACCCTTCAAGTTTTTCTAAGTATTGGATGCATAATGCCATGATAAGGATGGATGATGAAAAAATGTCTAAGTCAATTGGCAATATTCTATATGTCCATGATTTGATAAAAAAATTCCCTGGTGAGGTTCTTCGTTTAACGTTGCTTTCCGCACATTATAGGCAGCCACTTAATTGGACGCATGAAACTATTCAACAATCAAGAAAAACACTTGATAGAATGTATAGAGTTTTAAAGAAAGCTGAAAGTTTTAAGGTTTTTGAAGTTTCGCCTCCAGATGATTTTATGAGTGCTTTATGCGACGATCTAAATACTTCTAAAGCTATGGCCGTTATTAATTCTCTTGTATCTTCATTGTCAAAGGCCAAAGGAGAGGATGCTGCCCAGTTTAAATCCTTACTTCTGTCTTCTGCTGGAGTACTTGGGATACTTAAAAAATCCCCTGATGAGTGGCTAGGGTATAGCGAATCGGATGCTGCTGATAATGAAGAAATTCAAAGGATGATTGATGCTAGAGATAGAGCTAGAAATGAAAAAGATTTTTCCTTAGCTGATGAACTTAGAGATAAACTTGATGAAATGGGAGTTGAGATTGAAGATTCCCCTGAGGGGACTAAGTGGAGAAAAAGGCAGTAAACTTGAATTCTGAAGATAATATAATAGTAACATTTCCAGATGGAAATTCGAGAACTTATCCTCACTCAACAACTGGATATGAAGTTGCCTATAGTATATCGCCTGGCCTTGCTAAGCAGGCAGTTGCTGTATCGTTAAATGAAAAAATGTGTGACCTTAGCCTCCCCATTACCAAAAACTGCAATATCAGTATTATAAAAAAGTCTAACGATGAAGCGCTTGAGCTTATTAGGCATGATTGTGCCCACGTAATGGCTGAGGCCGTTCAAAGTCTTTTTCCAGGAACCCAGGTAACAATAGGCCCTTCAATAGAAAATGGTTTTTATTATGACTTTAGCAGAGCAAAACCATTCACAGATGATGATCTCAGGGCAATTGAGAAAGAAATGGTTAAAATAATTGATAGAGATACGCCATTTAAGCGTGAGGTTTGGGATAGGAATAAGGCTCTTAAGCATTTTGAGTCAATTGGAGAAACGTATAAAGCTGAAATCATTAAAGATCTTCCTTCTGATGAAGATATTACTGTTTACAGGCAAGGTGAATGGCTTGACCTTTGTAGAGGGCCTCACCTTCCATCAACAAGCCATGTGGGAAAGTCATTTAAGCTTATGAAAATTGCAGGTGCATATTGGAGGGGAGATGAGAACAATGAAATGCTAACCAGAATTTATGGTACAGCATGGAGAAATGATAAGGAGCTAAAATCTTACTTTGAACTGCTTCATGAATCAGAGAAGAGAGACCATAGAAAAATTGGAAAGGATTTGAAGATTTTCACTTTCGATGATGAAGTTGGTGCGGGATTGCCTCTATGGCTTCCCAATGGTTCTGTTATTATTGAAGAGCTTGAGAAACTTGCAAAGGAAACTGAGGATAGAGCAGGCTTCGATCGAGTTAGAACGCCACATATCACAAAAGGTAGTCTATATGAAAAATCAGGGCACTTAGCCCACTATAAAGAAAGCATGTTTCCCGCGATGGATATTGATGGCAATAGCTACTATTTAAAACCAATGAACTGCCCCCACCATCATAAGATATATGCAAGCAGCCCAAGGACTTATAGAGATCTGCCAATTAGACTTGCAGAATACGGAACCTGTTATAGATATGAAAAGTCAGGCCAGCTATTCGGCTTAATGCGAGTTAGAAGTATGCAGATGAATGATGCTCATATTTATTGCAGCGAAGAGCAGTTTAAGGAGGAGTTTCTATCAGTATGCCAAATGTATTTAGAGTATTTTGAAATATTTGGTATTGAAAAATATGAAATGAGGCTTAGCCTTCATGACCCCGAAAAACTTGGCAAGAAGTACGTTGATGAGCCGGATTTATGGATAAAGACTGAGAACCTCGTTAGGGAAGCTTTGCAGGAGGGAAAGTTAAACTTTATTGAAATTCCAGGTGAAGCTGCTTTCTATGGACCAAAGATAGATGTTCAAGTTTGGAGTGTAATTGGAAGAGAGTTTACATTGGCCACCAATCAAGTTGATTTTGCGATACCTGCTAAGTTTAATCTTACCTACAAAGACAAGGAAGATTCTGATCAGACACCACTATGTATTCACAGAGCACCTCTTTCAACGCATGAGAGGTTTGTTGGTTTTTTGATCGAACACTTTGCTGGAGATTTTCCTCTTTGGATGTCTCCTGTCCAGGTTATGATTATCTCTATTTCAGATAAATTTAATCACTATGCAGATAAAGTCCAATCTCAACTAAAAGCGAATGGTATTAGATCTAAGGTAGACTTGAGGAATGAAAAGATGGGGGCAAAGATAAGGAAATCTGAATTAAATAAGATTCCTATTATGGTCATCGTTGGTGAAAAAGAAGTTAATGAAAACAGCGTTTCAATACGAAGAAGGTTCACTGGGAATTCCGGTACTATTCCGCTTGATTCTTTTATATCAACAATAAGAAAAGAGATTAAAGAAAGATCAAAATCGGATCAATCTAAGGATGATTGTTAAAGGCTTAGTTTTCCTTGTTAGATTGTACAAACTTTTCGTGTCTCCAATATTGGGAAGGTCTTGCAGGTTTAGTCCAACTTGCTCTTCCTATGCGTCTGAATCACTTAAAAGGCATGGAGCCTTGAAAGGCTTGTTACTTTCAGTTAGGCGCATCAGTCGATGCCATCCATGGGGTGGCCATGGGTATGACCCTGTTAAAGATTAACATTTTGTTACTTGTTAATATTATTTATTAGATATAAAATTACATCATAATAAACAAAAAATTATGTCAAAAAAATCAATTGATAAAGTTCTAAAGGAAGAACAGCTTAAGTTTGAAAACCAGGGTGACGATCACTCAGTTAAATCCATAGATACCCCTATGAGAGAGGGCGCTTTTGAAAAAAGTTCTTCTGAGAAGATAAATTTAATTAAAGACCATTTTTATGAAATTATGGATATTTTAGGCTTGGATATGTCAGATGATAGCTTGAAAGGCACGCCATACAGAGTTGCGAAAATGTATGTTTCTGAAATTTTTAATGGTTTAGATGAAGAGCATAAGCCCAAGGTTACTTTGTTTGATAACAAGTATCAATACGGCAAGATGCTTGTAGAGAGAGATATTAGCTACTATTCAATGTGTGAGCACCACTTTATGCCAATCTATGGAAAAGCCCACATTGCATATATATCATCAGGAAAGGTAATTGGCTTGTCTAAGCTTCATAGAATAGTCAAGTATTTTGCTTCTAGGCCTCAAGTTCAAGAAAGAATGACGGTTCAAGTTTTTCAAGAATTAAAAAAAGTTTTAAATACTGAAGACGTTGCAGTAATGATAGATGGTTTTCATATGTGTGTGTCAGCTAGAGGTACAAAAGATATAACTAGCTCTACAGTTACTATGGAATCTGGGGGTTCTTTTAGAGAAGATAGAAAGTGGGCTGAGTTCATGGAGTTGGTCAAGCCCTCAAAAAGGTAAAATTTCTGCACCACTTAATATCAAACAAATAAACAAATTCTTTGCCTGGCAAAACTTTAGCTAATGTTGTTTCTTTAAAAGATTCCTTTTCTAAAAATGATTCTGTCTACTTAGATGTAAGGTCTCCAAGAGAGTTTAATAAGGGGCACGTAACAAAATCCATCAATATTCCACTTTTTAGTAACGAAGAATTTTCCGATATAGGGTCTATCTATAAGTCTAAAGGTAAGCAGGAGGCTGTTGACAAGGGACTTGTATATGCATCGAGGTCTATGTCGGATATCATGAAAGCTATTGAAGTGTATAAAAATCAAAATATTTTTGTATACTGCGCAAGAGGCGGCATGAGAAGCGATGCATTTGTATGGCTACTTGATTCAATTGGATATAAGGCTTCAAAGCTTTTGGGTGGATATAAATCTATAAGGCACCAAGTTCTTAGCTCTTTTAATTTAAAAAATGAGATAAAAATTATTGGAGGAGGAACAGGCACTGGTAAAACAATAATTTTATCTAGGCTAGCTATGATGGGATGCAATGTGATTGATTTGGAAGGATTTGCAAATCACCGAGGCTCTTCATTTGGAAGTTTGGGACGTGGCGCTCAGCCTACGCAGCAACAATTTGAAAATGATATGTATTTCAAGGTAATTAAAGATTTAAATGAAAAAAAAATATTCATAGAAAGTGAAAGCCGAAAAATTGGTAAGCTTGTAATCCCCCCAGATCTTTGGGGTAGTATGGGGCGGGCAGTTTACGTGAAAATTTCAATGGATATCGATAGAAGAATAGAAAATTTAATCAAGGAGTATGGGGCGTTCTCAGCAAACAAATTAGAAGAGAAAATTATTAATATAAAAAAAAAATTGGGTGGAGCAAATGTAAAGAAGGCTATAAACTTTATCTCAAAATCTAGAAAAAGAGATTTTTGCAGACTATTGCTTTTATGTTACTACGATAAAACATATGCTCATTCTTTTGAAAGCAGAAAAATTAAAGCAATTAATGTCAATGCCAGCTCTAAGAGTTACAATGAAATAGCCAAAGAGGTAAAAGGATGCTGATTAGACCTGTCGAAGGGGAGGGACAAGAGTAATAATATTTATATTCATCTAAAAGGTAACACATAGCTAACAATATCCGATGAACTAACTCCTCCTCCTATCCCTGATCCTTCTAAAAATATTTAAAAATCTTACATATATTATGAATATTTTTTCAAAGTAAATGTGATAGAGGTCATATGGTATGAGTAAAGTTGTAGTTTTGGGGACAGCGCAAGATGGAGGCGTTCCTCATGCAGGATGTAAAGAAGCTTGCTGTGAGAGTGCTTGGAAGGATATGCTTTTGCATAGGTATCCATCTAGTATTGCAGCAGTTTGTGAAGAGTCTAAGAAATTTTGGATTTTTGATGCAACGCCTGATATTAAGCATCAGCTTAATATCTTAAACAAGTATAAATCAAATTTATCAGGAATTTTTTTAACTCATGCACACATCGGTCACTTTGCTGGATTAACTAGTCTAGGCCTTGAAATAATGAATCTTAAAGGGATTTCAGTTTACGTTATGCCGATTATGGAGAAATTTTTAAAGAAATCACCATTTATCAAAAGCTTAATCAATGAGGGAGTGATTAAGGTTAGATCAATTAGTGACAAGCAAAAGATTAGTGTGGGGCCTTTTTTAGTTGAGCCTTTTAACGTACCCCATAGAAATGAGCTTTCAGAAACAGTTGGATATAAAGTTTCAGCTTCAATGGGAAGTATCGTTTACCTCCCAGATATAGATGCTTGGCAAGGATGGGAAAAAAAATTGTTTTCATTAGTTGAAGAAAACAACTATTTATTTATTGATGGTACATATTTTAAAAAAAATGAAATTAAAAAAAGGAATATCAAAGAGATTCCTCATCCTTCAATATATGAAAGCATGAAGCTTTTATCTTGCTTGGATAGTAATGGTAAAAATAAAATATATTTTACACACTTCAATCACACAAACTCAGTAATTCACTCTGATCCATCAAGTGGAAGGCTTGTTGCTGAGAAAGGTTTTAATCTCTTAAAAGAAAAAAAAGTTTTTAAAATCTAGAGAATAAATGTAATTAATTGTTTATATTTTATTTCCAGTACATTCTTGATAAAGGGTTATTGGAAATTCAATTGGTATAAGGGGGTGGCGCTTGATCTCGTTACCCCCTTTTTTATTCTATTTGAAAATTTCTTATTGGAAAGGTTTAATTCAACATGCTTTTTATAGAATCTATAAAATTCTCTATAAATTAATAAAATATA
>NHIV01000023.1 GCA_002170735.1 bacterium TMED198
ATCTTATAGCCATAATTTGTTAAAATTTAAACTAGGCTATATATAAGCTTAATTTTTACGTTGACTTATTCATCAAATAAATTTAATAAGGAAACTATTGCTGAAAGGATTAATTATTTAAAATTAGTTGAAGACTCAAAGGAATGTTTAATACCTTCAGTTTTTTCTCTTTTGGATTTCTATATATATATAAGAGGAGTGAATTTATTACTTTCAGGTAATGCTGGTTATAACAATAATGGTAATTTAATTATTTCTAAGGGTCATGCTGCATCCGTTTTCTATCTTGATATAGATAAAAAAGATAAATTTTATTTGCAAAAATTTGGAGAAGATGGAAGTTCACTGGGGATTTATGCAAATTTGGAAATTTCAAACATTCTTCAGCCCTCAGGTTCACTGGGTCATGGTGTAGGGGTGGCATGTGGAATATTAATAGCAAATAAGAATGTAAATAAACCCTTATTTGTAATTTTAGGTGATGGAGAATGTTATGAAGGAAGTGTTTGGGAAGCTATTACTTTTGCAGTAGCAAATAAACTAAATGATTTAGTAATAGTAGTTGATAATAATAAAAGATGCATTTTGGGAGATATTGAAAAAATATTGCCTATTGGAAATTTAGAAGATAAATTTAATGGTTTTGGATGTGAAGTTTTAAAAATAGACGGGCATGATTTTAATGAACTTTGTTTGATTGATGATTTCATTGAAAAAAATAGAAGAAAACCTAAAGTTATAATTCTGGACACTATTAAAGGTAAAGGAATTAAGTTCATGGAAGATTCTCCTTTGTGGCATAATAAGCATCCCGGTAAAGAAAAAATATCGGAATTAATATCTCAGTTTTCAGGGAGTTTAGAAAGTGCTGAATAAAATGTTACAAAGAGATTGTGTTATCGAACACATAACGGAGCATCTATTAAACAATAAAAAATTTAATTTTATTTCTGCAGACTTTGGGGCCAAAGCACTTGATAGATTACGAGAAGAATATCCTCAAAATTTCCATTTTGTTGGGATAGCTGAGCAATTTGCTATAGACTTTGCCTACGGCCTATCTTCTTCTTCCCTTAACCCAATAGTTTATGGGATGAGTCCTTTTATTACTCTAAGATGTATCGAACAAGTGAAAGTTTTATTTGGGCAATCCAAATTCCCTTTATTATTGATGTCAGTGGGAGGAGGCTTAGGTTATGATCATTCCACACTTTCTCATTTTTCACTTGAGGATATATCTTTATTAGGTTCTATACCAGGTTTTAAAGTTTTAACACCAGCTGATTGTAAAAGGTCCGAAAATTTCGTTAAAAAATGGTTAAAATCTCCTAATCAGATCTACTTAAGGTTAGAAAGACAGTCTCTGCCATTTGATATTTCCGAAAGTTATGATACTCAAAATGAATATTTGGTCCACAACATCAAGAATAGAGAAAAAATAGCAATATTTTCTTCTCCATATCTAGCATATGAATATGAAAAATTAAATCATGAAGATTCAATAATAATTATTGAATCAACTATGCCTCTCCCAAATAATATTCTTGAACTAATAACAAAAGCAAAAACAGTAAAATTATTTGAAGAAGCATATGAATTTACAGGAATTTATCCTTGGATTACAAAAAATATAAGCTTTAAAAATTTAGAACATCACTTTATTGGAGAAGAAATTGCTGATGATAGATTAAAAAGAAAATCAATATGGGAAAAGTATAATTTAATTTAGTATTTTTTTAAACGAACTTAAAAATAAATCTCCTAAATTTGCTTAACAGTTTAAATAGAGTTATATCACCTATTCGATAATTAAGTTTCATTAGGACACACCATATGAGTGCATTTCTTCCATTTTCAATTTCAAGGTTTAAATTTTGAAGACGAAAATTTTTTTGCCTACAAACCTCTGTGTAAAATTTAAGCTAATTTTTTCTATTTTGCGTTTGTCTATTTTTGCATTTTTTTGAATTTGGAAAATTTATAAATAAAGTATTTAATCCCACAAGCATAAATAATTTAATCTTTTAGTTTAAATTACCTTACCATCGCAGCTACATTACCTCCATCAACACTTAAAAGGGCACCCGTGGTTTTCTCCATAAAGGCGAGGGATAAAAAAGCTTTAGAAACATCTTCAGCATATACTTCAGATTCAAGTAAATTTCCTGACATATATTTTTTTTCAGAAATCCCTCTTGCTAGAGATCGATTTTTAATCATTTCAGAATTTAAAAGGCCTGATTTTATTCTGTCAGCATTAACTCCGTTAGACCTAATTCTGTTTTTACCCTCCTCCAAAGATATTTGCCTCATTAGAGATGTTAAAGCAGATTTAGTGATTCCATAAGAGCCAAAATTTGGACCTGGGTTAATGGCTTGCTTACTAATATTAAATAATATTTGCCCCCCTACAAGATTAGAAGAAGCTGATTCTTCAAAATCTTGTGAATGAAATATAGAAAGACTTCGTTGACAAGAATTTAGGTGGGCATAAAAATTTAGTTCCATGCTCTTTCTAAAAGTTGCTTCCTCAATATCAGAAATACTGCCTTCCCAAGCAGCTCCAGCGTTGCATATTAGTATATCTAACCCACCATAGTTATATATAATTTCATCAAAACATTTATCGAGCTGGTCTTTGTTTGTAATATCGCATCCAATATGGCAAGCACTAGGGCCACAATTAGAGGCAGTTAATTTGGCCGCTTTCTCATCAAGATCAATTGCAATAATTTCAGCTCCTTCATTACTGAAATCCTTAGCAATTTGCGAGCCAATGACTCCTCCAGCACCAGTTATAGCAACGATATATCCACCTAGTTTAGGTTTTTTAGATTTGCCAAGTTTTGCTTGCTCTAGACTCCAATACTCTAATTCAAAAGTTTGTTTTTCATTTACGGGTTTATAAGTCCCGATAGATTCAGCTGATAGTAAAGTTTCAACCCAAGCTTGACCGATATCTGCTGCAATTGAAGATGATTTTTTACTATTCCCAATACCTATTAAGCCTATTTTGGGTAAAAGAATAAATCTTGGCAAAGGATCAAGTTGTTTTTTAGGTTTATTTGCAATCAGGTTATTTTTTTTAAAATAATTTGCATAATTATCAATGAATTTATTAATTTCTTTTTCAATATACTCCATCCATTTTTTTAATTCTAATTTACTAATCTCTTCGTAATCCTGTTCTGGTAAATGTAACAAAAGTGGTTGTGATTTAGTTCTGATCACATGATCAGGAGTTGCGACCCCAAGCTTGATTAATTCATTTAGATTATTTTTTGAAAACAATTCTTCTATGGCTTTATTATTTCTTAAATCAAAAATCCACTTATTATTGAAGGAGTATCTTTTGGAAATTCGCTCTAAAATACCTCTTAAATATGGAAGAAACTTGGATGAAGTATTTAAGTTTTTATTTTCATTTAAAAAACTTAGGTTTATTTTTCTGGATAAAAATTGATCTGCTTCTTGGACAATACTTATCATCCTTTCATAGCTGATTTTCGCCGTTTCTCCAAATGTAAAAAGCCCATGATTTATAAGGAGCATTCCTTCAAGTTTTTGATTTGTATTTTTGGCTAATTGTTTTGCTTCTTCATAAGCTTTTGAAGCCGCTATTGAAAGGTCAAAACCAGGCATAACATAAGGTACTATTGCTAGTCTATTTTTAAAAACCTTTTTACAGATTTCTGCTGCATTTGGTTGGTTTGCTAAAGCTAAGATGGCTAAAGAGTGTGTGTGGTCTATAAATTTTTCTGGGATAAACGCATGAAGAAGTGTCTCTACTGAGGGGTTAGGAGCATTTGGATTAAGAAGATTTCTTCTTTGAAATGAGACCATATCCTCATCTGAAAGTGATTTTAAATTTTTTAGTTTTAATAAAGGATTTAGTCGCACAGCTGGATGACCAGGTGGCTCTATAGTTGCCAAATCCCATCCAGAACCTTTCACACAAAGTACATCAACGTACTCTCCTGATATGTCCTTAAATTTACTTTTTACTGAAGTATTCCCCCCTCCATGTAAAACTAATTCGGGATCGGAACCCAATAATCTAGCAGTATATGTTCTTAAAGCTAAATCTTCAGAAATGTTATCGGTCTCTAGTTTCTTTATTATTTGTGTGGCTTCTGAATCAGACCATTTATTAATGCTTGTCATTATTTTTATTAAAACTATAAAAAATTATCTAATAAAACGTTGTTTGTTGCGAATAATGAAGTAAAAAATAACAAAAATTCTTATAGATTACAATTTTTTTCATACAAATTTCTTATAGAATTTTCATCTGCCTCGCAGATTCCTTGCTCGGTAATTAAACCAGTTACTAGTTCATTTGGAGTTACGTCGAACCCGGGATTAAAGGCTTTGCAATCTTTATGCACTAGCCTTATCTTTTCAATTACTCCTTGAGAAGTTAAACCAGAAATATGAGTAACTTCATCTTCAGATCTTGATTCTATTGGAATATTTTTAACTCCATCATGAATGCTCCAATCTAACGTGGAAATTGGTAAAGCAGCATAAAAAGGTATATTATTCGCATTTGCTGCAAGCGCCTTAAGGTAGGTTCCAATTTTATTACAAACATCCCCATTAATTGTTGTTCTATCACTTCCAACTATCACTAAATCAACCTGTTTATGCTGCATTAAATGCCCGCCAGCGTTATCTACTATTACTGTATGCGGTATATTTTCATGTTTTAGTTCAAACGCAGTTAAACTTGCCCCTTGATTTCTTGGTCTTGTCTCATCAACCCAAACATGGACTTTAATGCCACTTCTATGAGCTTTGTAAATAGGCGCTAAAGCTGTACCCCAATTTACAGTTGCGAGCCAACCTGCATTGCAATGTGTAAGAATATTAATTACATTTTTATCTTTTCTTAAAGCAATTTGTCGTATTATTTTTAAACCATTTAAGCCGATATTTTCGCACATTGAAATATCTTCTTGTTCTATAAGTTTAGCTTCTTCTTGAGCTGTCTTAGATCTTTTACTTACGTCACACCCTTTAACTTTGTCATATACCCTTTTTAGGGCCCAATTTAAATTTATAGCAGTAGGCCTTGTTGATTTTAACTTTTTGAATGTTCTATCTAAATTTGCATCAGAGGGATCTTCCATCAAACCAAGCATCAATCCATATGCACCCATTACTCCTATCAAAGGTGCTCCTCTTATAATCATATCTTTTATTGCAATTGCTGCATCATCTGAAGATCTGACTTCTTTTGTGACAATTTCGTGAGGTAATTTTGTTTGGTCAATTACGACAACAAATTCATTTGACTCATGGAGCCAAATTGTTTGCCACTCTTTACCGTTTATAAGCATGAGATTAAAAATTTGTAAAATTAACTTTAATCAAGTTTAACTACACTATTAACCTCACAATCTAAGCTTTTTCTTCCATTCAAGAAAGGTAACTCTACAACTACTGATAAACTTTTTACTTTCTTATTAGAACTAAATAACATTTTTTCTACACATGCTGCAGTACCTCCTGTAGCTAATAAATCGTCAATAATTGAAAAGCTTTCGAAAGGATCAATTGAGCTTTTTTGTATACAAAGTGTGTTTTTGCCATATTCCAAATCATATGACGCTTCTATGGTTTCTCCTGGTAATTTTCCAGGTTTTCTTGCCAATACAAGAGGTTTTTTGGTTAATTGTGCAAGCGCAGTTCCAAAAATAAATCCTCGAGCATCAATTGCTAATAGAGCTTCAGATTCTTGAACAGATTTTGAACTAGACATCTTCTGAATAAGTTCATGAAATAGCTCTGGTTTTCTCAAAATAGGTAGTATATCGCAAAAAACAATTCCTGGTTTAGGAAAATCTTTGTAACTGCCAAAGTTATCGATTAAGTTTTGTTCTAAGTTTGACATAAAAGTAATATTAATTGAATTATTATAATATCTAATGAACTTTAAATTAAAAACGTGCAAGAAGACTTTTCATCAAACCCAAAAATAGGAGTATTTGGGGGAAGCGGCTTTTACAATATTGATGAATTAAAAGAAGTTGAAGAACTTAAAATTGATACACCTTTTGGTGATACATCAGACCTTTTAAGATTAGGTAAAATTAACGGTAACGAGGTTGTTTTCCTAGCAAGGCATGGAAGAAAGCATTCATTTACCCCAAGCGAAGTACCTTATAAAGCTAATGTTTGGGCAATGAAGTCTTTAGGCGTTAAATGGATTATTTCAGCCTCAGCTGTAGGATCTCTAAAATCAGAAATAAGACCTTTGGATATGGTCCTGCCGGATCAATTTATTGATAGGACTCAAAATCGACCAACAACTTTTTTTGGTAATGGAGTAGTAGCTCACGTATCAATGGCTCAACCATTTTGCAAAAACTTAACAGAAATTATAGCCAAAGCCGCAGGGCCACTTATGTTTGATGGAAGAAAGCTACATGTTGGGGGAACATACTTATGTATGGAAGGTCCTGCTTTTTCAACAAAAGCGGAATCAAATTTCTATAGAAGTCTAGATTGCTCAGTTATTGGCATGACTAATCATACGGAGGCACGTTTGTGTATGGAAGCTGAAATTGCTTACGCAAGTTTATCTATGTCTACAGATTACGATTGTTGGTATGAGGGGCATGATGATGTAACAGTAGAAATGATAGTAAAAAATTTACAATCTAATGCTGAATTAGCCAAGAAAATTGTTACTGAAGCTGTGCAAACAATTGGAAAAGATAGGCCTATTAGTAAATCCCATAGTGCGTTAAAAGATGCACTACTTACACATAAGGAGGATGTTTCATTAGATACACTTAGTAAGATTAAATTATTAACTGATAAATATTGGTCCTAAATTATTTGATCTCTAAATAGACCAAAAATGTAAATAAGGTATTTTTTAAAGAGCGTTATATATTAGCAAATTGAGTTCTTTTCATTAGCGGTAATGCTGACACTAATTCTTCAACACCCTGACTTAGTGATCTTGTTGCTTTAAAACCAGCTTTTTCGATCTTTTCATTGCTCACTATGTAGTTTCGTTTATCAATATCTGATCCTATTTCAGAAACTAAATATACAAAATCAGGTATGATTCTTTTTATCTCTTCACATAACTCTCTTTTTGATAAATTCGCTTCACTATAACCTAAATTGTAACAATTTCCAGCTAATTGAGGATTATTGATTGCAAACCTAAATCCGTCTGCCGCATCATTAATATGTAAATAATTTCTTTTAAAATCTGCTTCAAATAGTACAACAGTTTTGTCGAAAAAGGCTCTATATGTGAAATCATTAACCAATAAATCTAATCTCGGTCTAGGACTAATGCCAAAAACAGTTGCCAATCTAAAAGTAATTGCATTACCTTTATCAAGAAGTACCTTTTCAGCTTCAACTTTTACTTTGCCATAAAGGGATATGGGCCTTAAAGGTGACTCTTCAGTACAAAAAATTCCTTCTTGTCCAACACCATATCCACTATTAGTGCAAGGATAAATAATTAATTGATTATTAGAACTATATTTCGAACACATCACAACCGAATCTCTGTTTACCGTTACAGCGGAAGTCTTATCTTTATTGCATAAAGGAGCACCTGTCATACATGCAAGAGGTATTATGATATCTGCCTTTTCGATAAGAGGTTTCATTAACCCTTCATCTCTAGCATCACCAATAATTAATTTAAAATTTTTGTGGATGGATGCCATCATTAAACTTGTTGGCTCATACATTAAGTTATCAACACATGTGACTTCAAATCCATCTTGAAGAAGTTTTGGAATTAAGACTGAGCCTATATATCCCGCACCACCTGTGATTAAAATTTTGGTCATAATTAATTTTCTAGAATTTTTCTTTTTAATTGATGTTTGGCCATCTCTTCAACATTAAGTCTTTGATTAAGTCCAAAACGTAATTCTACCTTATCGAGATACGCGGGATTTCTAAAATAAGTTTCCCAAAAATAATCTCTAAATCTAAGCACCTCTCTATTCGATAAATGTTTGGTTGGCAGAGGTTTACATTCATATGATAAGAAAGCAAACTCTTCGTATTTTTCTGGGATATCCCATCCTTCTTGCTTAGCCTGTGTATAAAGTTTCGAACCGGGCAAAGCTTGACATGGGTAAACATTCATCATTTCAGTATTTAATTCTAATGCCAGATTTAATGTCGATGTCATTGTTTCATAATTATCTTCGGGGAACCCAACAATATAGTTACTTATAATACTAATGTCATGACTCGAAACCATATTGCAGATCTCTCTAACATTTACATCTTTAAATGAACCTTTTGAAACCTCTTGCCTGACCATTTGACTACCTGCTTCAATTCCTAAAGCTAACCATTTAACACCTGCTTTTCTAACTAGATCTAGTAATTTTTCTCTAGCAGTATCAATTCTTGAATATGCCCACATGTGAAGGTCAAATTCCTCTTCTATTAATTTTTCACAAATAGGAACATAATACCTGTGATTAAGGAGGAACATTTCATCAGAAATTCTAATGGTAGAGACTCCATACTCTCTCAAAATTCTGAACTGTCTTAATACCCATTCTGGAGACCAAAACCTCATAACTCTACTATCTGCAGCTGAAATATTCTCAGAATTATCAGTTCTATTTAGAATATTAATCATGCAAAATTCACAACCATATATACAACCAAGACTTGTATATATAGCGGCATAAGGTTTTCTTATTGACTCGTTAAAATCTGCATGCCAAACATGAGACCTATATAAGTCAAAAGGTTTTTCTTTCATTGGCAAAAGATCCCAAGCATAGCCAGGTAAATCTAAATCCATTCTTTCTTGAGGGACTATTCTTTCAGGAGAATTTACTATTAAGGTTTTAGAATTATCTTTCCAACCAATACCATTGACTTTTTTTAATTCTTCATCGCCAAGATTGGATCTTAATAAATTCCACAATGCATATACACCTTCATTTAATAAAACAGAGTCAACACATTCAAGTTCTAATACCTCTTTTGGTAAAGCTGAAATATGTGATCCAACGAAAGATATGTGTGTTTCCAGATTTGCATCATAAACAGCTTCAGCTAACTCCCTTGAGCCAATCATACTGGTTGTTCCTGCATTGGGGTTCTGGCCATAAACAACAAATAAACTAACTCTTGGTTTTAGTTCATTAATCCTATTTACTGCTTCATTAGTTGTAAGTTGCTCTGCACAGCAATCCAATATTCCAACATTAAAGCCCTGAGCTCTGCAACTCTCAGCAAGTAAAAGAGACCAAGTTGGAGGTTCTATTCCTGAAAATTTACCACTTAAACTTTGATAAGCTCTTTTTGCTGAATCTGAATGTATTAATAAACAATCCAAATTATTTTTCATTATAAAAATCTCCAAACTCTACTAAAAGAGTGCTTTTGCCATCATCTCTCTCATAAGCCTTTTTATAAGAATCAAATATATCTTTTGGCTCTTCTAACTCAATTATTTCAACAGTTGAAAGCATCTTTCTATAGGCTTCAGACATGTTCCCTATGTGTTGATGACCAGGGAATAGGGGTCTTTGTGATCCAACAGAGGTCCTTATTATTATATTTGGGTTGACATTGCCTTCCGTAATTGTAGGTAACTTATCAAGATGACTGACCAATTGATTTGTAGCGCATAATAGAAAATTCCATCTAGGGAAAATACTAATTATCCTTTGACCTGTTAAAGCCATCCCTATTGACATACCCATTTGAGTATCTTCAAAAACTGGAACTTCAAGTCTCTTATTTGGTTCTATTTCTTTAAGAGTATTAAACATCGCTGTTCCTGGTACTTCAACAGCTTGCCCGATGAAAAAGGTATCATTTTTTTCACCAAGCCATTCCATACTTTTTTTTAATTCATCAAAATATTTCATAGCTATTAAAATTGCACCCTCTTCCCTGCACCAGCATGAGGCCAAGGAAGTTCGTATTCATAATGAATCACCTTGGGTTTTCCGATAAGTGAATACTCCTTCATATTCCACGTTGTAAGAGTATCAGTGCAAACTGATTTGTGATTGATTTCCACAATGAATCTTATAGGTAAATCAAAGGCTACCGCATATTTATGTGCCTCATGAGCGGCTCCCGTCTCAGAAGTCATGCCCCCCATGAATAAATTTACTTTGTCTTGAGATCCTTCCCTTTTAAGGGCAAATGCAGTTCCAAGAGCTATCGGAATAATTCCGCCAACAATAGCACTAGTATAGATTTTATATTCTGGATAAATTAATGTAATACTTTTACCATTCAGAATATCTTCTCTAATTTTTTTAACGGGTACACCCTTTAGTAAGCAATGGTAATGACTTCTCCAGGAACTAAATATCCAATCGTTGTGTTTAATAGTCTTAAAAACTTCTATTAATTGTTTTTCGTTATTCCCATGTAAATGAATTGGAGCTTTTATTTTTGCACTATTAAATGAATAAGCGATCTCTTTTTCAAATGCTACTAATTCTTGTGAGTTCACTCTTAATTTCTAATATAATTTTAAGTTATCACATCAAGTAATTTATTAACAAATCATGTGACAGAAATTTTTTTGTTGCATAATCAGAATTCACATTTTCTGACAAGAGCCATCTATGTTTAATGCCAGCATTTTTCGCAGCTAACATGTCTGAAATTTGATCTCCTATCATAATATCATCTTCATGACGTTCATCTAAAAACATTCCTATTTTTGGTTTCCTGCATTTGCAATTAGTCTCAGGACGATGAGGACAAGTTCTGATTTCGATATCTATTCCGATTCTTTCAAATTCTCTAAGCATATGGAGGCATATTTTTGTATAATCATCCCAAGAATAATAGCCACGTTGAATACCAGATTGATTGGTAACAATTTTTATGGCAAATCCCTTTTTTTGA
>NHIV01000024.1 GCA_002170735.1 bacterium TMED198
AAGGTTATGTATATCATATGACTTGTAGAGGTAGTAGATTCAAAGATGGTGCTATGAGAAATCCAGCAGGTCAGGTTTTTATGAAAGGTAGAGAATCATCAGAGTGGCTAGCACAGAATCTTAGAAGTACACGCAATTTTATTCGTAAGTGGGGGCACATGGTTCAACATGATGAATACCTTAAACCAATTATACCACCGAAGTTTGATGTGGCATTTGTCGCTTACAACTGTGATGCAAATATGTTAAAGGAATTAGAACCTTGGTGTAGTAAAATATATTTAGACTTGAGTGATTCAGACTGTATTGGTGAGTATGTAAAAGAGGAACAGCCAAATACAAAGTATGATTTAGATGAAAGAATAAAATTATATGGTCACAGTAAAATATCAGAACTGCATGATGTATGTGTAGAGTTTGATTGTCAAAAACTCACACCACAAAACTTCCAAGTAATAGTAAACCTATCACAGATGTTACAAGACAGTGGAGAGATAGGAGAAATGGAGTATGATATATTTAAATTCTTTATCAAATCACTTGACACATATGAAAAGGAGTTAATAGTATGCGAGTCTTAGTAACCGGTGGTGCTGGATTTATTGGAACTAATTTAATAAAGAGATTATTAAAAGATGGTCACGAAGTAGTATCAGTAGATAACTATTCAACTGGTAAGAAAGAGAACGAACAAAAAGGATGTGAGTATTATCATAGAGATTTATCAGAGACAACTTGGTGGGCTTTGTGGGATGATGATAATTTATTGGATGATCGTCAAATTGAGCCGGTTGATATAATATTTCATCTGGCATCTGTTGCTAGAATACAACCATCTTTTGAACACCCTGTAGACACATTTAGTTCAAATACTACAGCAACACTAAATGTTTTAGAGTGGGCTAGACATCATGAAACACCTGTTATATATGCTGGTTCATCCTCATCAAACGGTGATAAGTTTGCTAATCCATATACACTAAGTAAATCTCAAAGTGAACAATTGGTGGAGTTATATAACAAAGTATATGAGTTACCCACAACCACTTGTAGATTTTACAATGTCTACGGACAACATCAACTTACAGAGGGGAAGTATTGCACTCTGATAGGTATATTTGAAACGCTTTACAGAGAAGGTAGACCACTAACTATTACAGGTGATGGAGAACAACGAAGAGATTTCACTCACGTAGACGATATTGTAGATGGTTTTATTAAATGTGGTGAAGTTCATTTAGATGTTTGGGGAAATAAAGATGTAAATGGAGAGTTGTTTGAGTTAGGTAAAGGTAAGAATTATTCAGTAAATGAAATAGCGGCTGCTTTTGGTGAAAACTATCCGACAAAATACATTGATGAAAGGTCTGGTGAAATGAAAGAGACACTTTGCATAGATACCAAGGCTAAAGATGTGTTAAATTGGAATCCAAAAGGGGATGTAATAGATTTTATTCAAGAAAATTACTCAAGAAAAGTCTAATGACATACTATATATTATTAGACAGCGATTCCATAGAAGATATATGGGATGAAAATATATTAGGAGAAGAATCCTTTGAAAAGTTTTATGTTGGTAGTGGTTATAAAGCACTTACAAATATGATTAATAGAGAACCAGAAGTATTAGAATCTATAGCAATTATAGATGAGAAGAAGAACCCTTATTCTGTTGAAGAGTTTTTAGAATTATTAACAAATTGGAAAATAATCCTTGACAATTAGCAGAATTATTTGTAGTTTTAGGAGTAGGTAAATGGTGAATTACGATTATTATGATGAGCTTGAAGAAGAAGCTTATAATGATAGAATAAGAAGAAAAAAGAAACCAAAAAAACAAAAAAAATCATACAAAAAGGAAGAGGTACAAGATGCCAAACGTGATAAGAAAAATAGTTGGAGCAATCACCCTAAGCGTATTTAGTTTATTCATTGGTTGTGGTGATGTAAACAATGAATTAGAACCAATCACTTTTCAGTTAGACGCTAGGTTAGAGATAGATGAAAATGGTTACTATCGTTTACCATTGGATATGTCAAATTGGCAAACTCTACATAGAATAAGTGGACATCTTTACAGAAATGGTAGACCTATGAATGTTACAAAATTTGGTTGGTCTAGTAATTTATATTGGCTGATAGGAGACACTTTAGGTCATGTCATAGCCAATAATGGATTAACTGATGACTTAGTATATGTTGCTTACGACACTACATATATAACTTGGTTCGGTGGATATGAAGTTCCGATAATAAATGGTGCTTCTTATAGCAGAGAAGATGGAGAGGTAAACACTATGATAGCTCCCGTTAAAACAATGTTAGGAGATACGGCAACAATTTACTATGGTTATCACGACCCTTGGACATACGAGGACACGTATGGGGAGTTTTATATAATATTTGATTAAAGGAGAAATTTTATGAAGTATGTATTAATCGATAGAGGAGATAATGTTGTTGATAAGGTGGATTTAGGTAGTAATGTTGGTTTAAATGGCGCAAAAACATTCTTTATTGGAAGAAAACAAATAGATAAGAAAGAATTCAATAATATTTGGAAAGTAATGACAGAAAAAGACTACGATGTACAGAGAGAGTTGTCTAACAGAGAGGGCAAGCAATATGAGTGGTGGAAAGAAGAAGAAAGTTACCTAGATTTAGAAGCACCTATAACAAACAGTGGAGATGAAAGTGGCAGGGAAACAGAAAGGTAGAAGGAAAAACATATCACCCAAGTATGAAATGGATAATGAGTTGGAGAAAATAGCATTAGAGATAGAGGCTGAGGCTATTCAAATGAGACTAGATTACGAAGAGAATCCATCGGAAGAGAGTGGTAGTGTGGTTGTAATACATCAAGAGTCGGAATTTTTAGATGAGGAAGAATGAAGTATGTAGACACCTCAAAATTATCGGTTAGGGAAATAAATAGAAAGGTTGCTAAAAGTATGGTGGTTAAATACCACTACTCAAAACAGTGGACTAAGTGTAGTATAGCTTTGGGGTTATACTATAGGACAGGTAATCAACACTCATTCTTTGATGAGCCAGAAGAGAAAATAATTGGTACAATATGTTATGGTGATCCGATAGGTAGACACTCAGGCGCTTCGATATCAGTTTCTATACCAAGAGAAAATGTATACGAACTGGTAAGACTATTTGTGCATGATGGGTATGGTAATAATGTAGAATCTTATCTAATAGGAGAGGGCTTTAACTGGTTAAAGAAAAACAGAAAAGATATAAAGGCTCTCATATCATATTCAGACCCACAGCAAGGTCATGTTGGTACTATATATCAGGCAACCAATTGGCTGTACCAAGGTAATAGGATAAGACCAAACGATAGCTGGTTATTTAAGTTTGAAGAGAATGGTAAATTTCAACACGGAAGAACTATATTTCCGTATTATAAAACAAATGATATAAAGAAAATGAAGAGCTTGGTAGAGAAGGATTTTTGGGTAAAGAAAGAGTTAAGAAAACATAGATATGTGTATCTGCTCGGCAGTAAAACAGAAAAGAGAAAGGCTCTAAAGAATTTAAAGCATCCACTACTACCCTATCCTAAAGTAGCTGATGTAGAAGAAATAAAAATAATAAAAGTAGAGGTTAATAAATGATTACAATAATAGGCTGGGTATGGTTAGGAATAATAGTTGGGATGTTAGTTGGTATGGTAACAACTTCTTTGTTAGCTAACAATAAACAAACCGACTTGGAAGCTGAGAACTTACATTTGAGATTTGTAAGGGACTCTTTAAAGGAAGAGATATTCAGGTTGGAAAACCAGACTAAACCCAAACCAAGAAATAAAAGAAATCTCAGAGCAAAGTCAATAAAAATTGGTAAATAAAATAATATATCTGTATATTTATTAGTAGATGTTTAATAAGTTACAAACTTGCAAGGTAATAGCTTAAATGGAGATCGAATAGTGAATCAACAAGACCGGAAGGAATTTGAGATTGTACATTTAAAGATAGATGAACTCAAAAATGACATTTTAAAATTACAAGCAGATATGGAAAAGGCTCATCTTAAAACCGATGACTCTCTCAGTTTCATTAAAGAAAATCTATTCAATCCCAATGAAGGACTGTGGGCTGAAACAAAACAGAACACACAATTCAGGGAATCTGCTTCTAGGTGGCGTACCACTATTGGTGCTGGTTTTGTAGGGTTATTTTTCAAACAATTATACGATTTATTTGGTTAAATCTGTATATATTTCTTACTGATTTCATATATATTACAAAGGGGGTGTCATCGGAGGGTTGAACGAAAACGCGTGTCGGATACGCGTGTCGCTTAATTTCTTTGACACCATAGGTAAAATCTCTAACGAGATTTCACCGAATAGTAATACTTAAATAACGGATAGCGGCTCTCCGTTAAGTTAACACTTCATTGGAGTTTGGTTATCCGCAGGAGAAAGTTATGAGTAGTGAATCTCAGGAATCAATGATTAGAAGTCAAGCAATACTAATGATGGCTAGAAACTATAACAGACCACATGTAATCAAACGAATATTAAGACGGTTCAAGAAGTGTTTGGAGAGATTAATATGAGTAAGTTTAATGATTTCATGCTACAATGGGGAACGGATAAGTTCCTACACTTCATGGGCGGAGCAGCGGTATATGGAATAACCGAATCATGGATAGTGATGTTAATAGTTTCGTTTGGTAAGGAATTATACGATGTCTACTATGCTACAAGCGGATGGAGTAATAAGGATGCTCTAGCAACAATGTTGGGTGGCTTGTTCACATTCGTGGGCATGCACATTTGGGAGTGGTTGCCATACACGGAGATGGTATGGTAGCTTGGTTACTTCCTCTATTAGTGTTGATGGGTTGTACCTCAGCACCAAACGGAGCATTCAATGTGAACAGACCCCTAGTACACGATATAGATCCAGGAGACTATCCCCTACGAGGAAACGATGGAGAGTTGCACAAGTTTGGGGAAAACCTACATAAAATGATTTTTCCAAAACATAATCAGCGGCTCACCCAATACTGTGCTATCCATCGTCAATGGGAGAATGTTAAGGTTGTGTATAGTCGGATGGAAGATGATGAGTACGGATACAAATACTTCGTCACAAAGAATAGAAGAAGAAATCGGTAGTCTAATAAATTTCTAACACAATACTTGCTAATATTTTTTCTCTTTTAAGTATTTATAGTTGCTAAGTATTAGTTTATTCCTTCAAACTTTACTTAGACTTAAAATAGTTAACCAGAAAGAGAACTTAAATTAGTATTTAAGTTCGGGAGAAACCTAATGAGAATAATAACGTGTTTGATACTAATGGGCTCGTTGATAGCCCGAGACTTACCTTACTCTGATAAGAATCAACATCTAAACAAAGAACCTCAAATAGTAAAACCTTTTCATCTTACTTATGATGATTTACCACATAGTAATATAAAAGGTTCTGTTTTAGTACAATTTGTAATAAATGAAAATGGAGAAGTAATAGAGCCTGAAATAATAGATACATTCAATGGAGACTTTAACCATACCATAATAGATAAAGTTATGGCAATAGAGTTTAAACCAGCCTTACAAAATGGAAGGCCCATCAGAGTACGATACAACCTACCTATCTTATTTAAATAAGTTCTGAAGTGAAGGGGAGACATAAACCGCTCCCCTTCAATCTAAATTAAGCCTAATCTAAGCAAAATACAAAACCTAATATTTATATATAACCATTGATATTGTTCCCTCAAGGGAGAAATATTATTAACATAGATTTAATCTTAGTGCTTTTGCTTATAGTGGCGCCCATCCTATATGTGTTGTGGAGAGAGTCTTAACCCACAATAACCCATTTTTTGACACCTCTACCTATTTATTAATACACCTAACAGTGTTAGTTATACACAAGTATAGTGTGTGTATGTCTTTATGACATACTTTTTTTAGCAGCGAATTTGATACATCCCGTGTGTCAATTTGTCATATTTGGGGGCTTTATGATAGCAAAAAGTAAAATAGCTTGGGCGATTAACGAAACTACCTCTATGAAACGAGCGGCTCGTCTACTTAATATAAGCTATAACACCTTTAAGAAGTACGCTAAGATGTATGAGTTGTTCCAACCAGCGTCTAATGCCGGCGTATCCAGAGATAGTATGGGTAAACCGATTGAATTAGAGCGTATCCTGGCGGGTGATAATCCTAGTTATAGTACCACGAAACTCCAACATAGGTTGTGTAGGGAGGGTTATCTAGCGGAGGAGTGTAGTAACTGCGCTTATGATGAGTACCGTCCAGCGGATATGACTAAACCGCTCCTATTAGATTACTTAGATGACGACCCAACCAACAAAGAACTAGCGAATTTGCGTCTATTATGCTACAACTGCTTCTATCTCCTGAAGATGGATAGACTGGGAGTAGAGACACCAGCGTCAGTTAAGTCATTTCAGAAGGCTGTATATAATGTTTTCGGTAAGTAATCCAAGCTTTTTAGCGTATATACTGTGGACACTGCTCCTAATTTACTAAAGAAACGCAATATAAGTCAAGGAAAATCGTAATATATTTCGTATGTCACTATGTCATGCGCTGTTTAAGCGGCGCTGAGTTAATGCCACGTGTATGGCGAGCTAATGTCAATCTGTCATATTAAAAAAGATCAAGAAAACTGGACTTTTTCCTTGTATTTTAGCATAATCTTTCGTAGCTTTATATGTGATTTGAAGTGATAATGTAAAGAATTTAATGAAATAGACGAAAAGACATCGTAGTGAAAGGGGCTGAAACGCTGGGTGTAGGAACCGCAACTGAGTAAACTACGGCTTTAGAAGGCCAAAGATAGAGAATTAATCACTCTCTTAGGTAAGTGGCGTCAGAGGATGAAATGGAGTGATTACCAAAGTAATCCGTTAGTATGGCTGTGGGGTTCGAGTCCCCACCTATTGTTTCAGAAGTCGGAACTGATACAAATACCGACAAAGATTTAGGGAACTAGGATTAAGAGTCACCGCTAGTCAATAGACTTCTGGAGTTCCCACCAATTTTTAGCGGTACGCTAAATAATATTTTGCTAAACAACTAACTATTTATTAGTATGAAGGATATGAACAAACTAAAAGAGGTAGTACACAGTATAGAGATGGAGATGGTGGACTTATGGTCAACCGGCGAAGTAACCTATGTAATGAAAGACGATCCAGAATTCATAACCATGATAATGACAGCGGTTCACTTTGACAGAGAACACTTCAGAGGGCTGGGAATGGTGATAGGAGAGGCTTGACAAAATGACATACCACAGGGCCACCTGGGGCATTAGCGCGTGAATCGCTAAAAAGTATGTCAATTTGACAGAAGCCATACCCATTCACAAATACTGGCAGGTTTTTAATCGCAAGGAAATTAACACTTTTATGGTATCATAATGATAAAAAATAAAAAGCATACAACCTACTTAGAGGAGAAGGTATTCCCTAAATTAAAGATACAAAGATTACCTGATCCGGATAAAAAGGTATATGGCTCTAAGCGTATTAACCTAATTCGTATATCACAGGAGAAAAGGATTAAGAAGCTACAATTGGCTATGTGTCGTTGGGGGGATGTGTTTAAGAATACTACCGAGTATGATAAGTCTAATTGGAGAGAGAACTTTACTTCTGTATTGAGGATGGAAGGACATTTATCTTCCGGCCTTAACAATACCCTGAGTAAGGAGCAATTAAAATTAGCTAATAGGTTATACCGAAAGTATCTGGGGTTTATAAAATAAAATGCTTGACAAGCATGCCAATTCTTTTGTAAGATCAACCTATGAATAAGTTCTTTGAATATAAGGATACTCCACAATGGTTTCACATTAGGGCTAGAGCAACAGACATCTTTATGCCGGATGGTAAGGTTATTACCTTCTGGTTATATGGTGATTCAGAGCAACACATTAGAGAATTATTAAAACAGAAAAGTTATAAGGATATTGAATGGATAAAACCAGTAGGCGATACACTACCGTTTGTTTAGAGTGTGATGTTGATTTATCTAAGGAGCGTATACACTTAGGGTATACCACTTGTTTGGATTGTAGCGATACTAAAAAGTATTCCTCTCATACCATATACCCACATAAGACTGGTGGTTATATTCAACCAGTATCTAGTGAAAAGTCTGATGAGCTTAAACGATTGGATAGGCGTAGTGTTAATGGTAATAAGAGAGCCAAAGGTATATTCTCTGATAGGAGTTGGGATAGATGGTTGAAGCAGTATTATAATCCACCACCCAAGAAACCTAAGTATGTACCCAAGCCGGTTACTAATATTTATATACCTTACCGAGAAGTTATTAGGACTATTGTTGAGAAGTATGACAAGTCTGGCTATGATGCGGCTTGTCAACTTACACAGTCTTTATATAGTAACGATAGGATTAGTCTTATAAACAAATCAAAGATTATGAATGAATTGGCTTCTCTACAGATGATGACTACTAAACAGCGTAGGTGGATGAAAAAGTTATGAGTAACCAATTAGAGTTATTTGATAAAAGTTATCAGTTAGAATTATTCTATAAGGATGACCGACAGATATTGGATGAAGCGCATGAGTACTTTACTTATCTACAGAAACCGAATGATGCGTTTTCTAATATGCCAGTCTGTCCATTTCTAAAAGCTGAAATGGAAAAGAATGCTTTGTATGTAGATATATGGAAACCAAACAATAAAAGTTTCTATGATTTGTTTTATGAGTTTGTTGAATCTAAAAAAGATTCCGCGTTATTTGTATGTATGAATACCGAAGATATAAAGTGGGAAGATGTGGATAGACCGAAGTACCAGAAGTTCTTACAGAAAGCAATTAAGGATACAGGCCTCAAAGCGTTATGTCTATCACCCTATGAAGATTTTACAGCCGCTGGTGAGGCTACAAGAAAGAAAGCACCTTACTTCTTAATCAATGTTGCTGGTAGAAAACACTTTAGTGATTCACACAAGAAACTAATGGGTACTAAATACTTTGATAAGTTTAGTAAAGAAGAAAAGAAGAAATTAAAGGTTGGTTGAAAAAAAATAATGTTTAACAAACTTGGAGACTACTTATTTAAAAGGATATGTAAAGATCAGAAAGAATTATCTAAAAGTAGACCAATGAATATGTACGGATTATTTGTGAATCCAAAAGACTTACAGCGTTATATTAATGATTATATTAATTATGGCATTGACTATACTGGTGATGACAATATATCAGCTGAAGATAAAATAGAAAGATATTGGGATGAACCCGAAGGAAAGGAGTTATAATGAAATCACTATCTAAAATACATATCATACTAGCACTACTAGCATTTATATTTGGTTCTAAATTAAAGGGGCAATTAGATGTGAGGCCAGAGATTGTTCCGTATATGTTAGAACCTATCGATTACGATCCAGACTACAGATTGGAAGTGGGCATTGCTCTACTACATCCATTTACGATAGAGTCTATGATTTATGATATTCAAAGAGAACAGACTTTAGAAATCATATGTGAGAGAATAAATTTTGAATTAATTAATCCAGAACAAGCAGGTAAAATATTTTCTGTTGATGGTAATCTATATGTATTAATAAGAGTACCACATACAGGAGCCTCTTGGAACTATAACAGAGATTGGGAGTAACATGCAAACATTTTTACCTTACGAATCATTTAGAGAATCCGCTAAAGTTTTAGACTGGCGTAGACTGGGTAAGCAAAGAGTTGAGGGTATGCAGATAATCAAAGCCATTACAGGCGAAAAAAGATTAGATGGTAAACCATACAAAGGTTGGATACACCATCCAGCATCAGTTATGTGGAAACCTTATTCAGAAGCACTTAAACATTATACTAACATTATGATTGCAGAGTGGATAAGGCGAGGTTACAATAACAATATGAAAATATACGATGTTAACAATATTATTAAACCACATTGGTTAGGCAAAGAAGAATTTCATTCATCACACCGTGCTAATTTACTTCGTAAAGATAGGGAGTATTATTCTCAGTTTAATTGGAAAGAAAATCCTGAGTCTCCTTATGTTTGGCATGATAAAGAAGGTTTGTGGTATGAGCAGCATGTGGGAACAGGTCAAAGGCTTTACTTGTGATGTATTACCTCTTACAGATAAAATGGTTTTTACAAGACGTATTCAAAGGAATATATTTTGTTATCCAAATGTATTTATACAAACGACATTTAAAAATGAGAATTGATAAGAACAACTTTGGAAGAAGAGAGGAGTGGTAATGAAAATAACTTTAGCGCAAAGGCATTTATTTAATGATTCAAAACCCATAATGGAAATATCTGGCTTTGATGGAACAGTACAATGGGATGAATGTGATTTAAGTGATTGCCCGCCATATAGATTAAAAGGTAGTATGACAGCACATGGTAAGTTTCCAACATACAAGTATGAAGAGTTGCCAACTGTATTTAAGGATACGGATGGTAATGAACACGAAATAGAAAATATAATATCTTACACAAGTAGCAAATGAATAATAAATTGCAAGAGCTACTGACAATAACAATGGAAGAATGTGGTGAATTAATTCAGGCATGCAGTAAAGCAATTCGTTGTGATACTTATTATAATAACGATAAATTAACTGAAGAGGTTGGTGATGTAATGTGTATGATAGAATTACTACACGAATATGATATAATATCTTATAATGATGTTGATGCCAGAATTAAAGTTAAAAAAGAAAAACTGAAAAAGTGGAGCGATTTGATTGAGTAGGGAAAGTATCAGAGATAGAGTTGCTAAATTATTTAAAAAGAGAACAGGCGTTGTTTATCAAAATTGGATACAAGCATTAGCTGTCACATTAAAACAAAAAAAGAAAATTATATGTGTTTACAGTTCAGAAGATTGTAAAGTGGATAAAGATGGCGGGCCTTATGAAGTGGAGTTAAAATGAAGTTAGATTGGCACGATGACAGTGAAGCATATTTACTATTTGGAAAAGAACTAAATAAGATAATAGCTATGTTACAACATTTAAGTGATAGAAATCCCAGTGAAGAAAAACTGAAATATTTCATAGAACAATTAATAAATATGCGTTCTTATGATGATATGCTGGATGAGATGATTATGACGACTAGAGTACAAGATATGAGCGAGAGACAAAAAGGTAATGATGGTCTTACTCTTAGTGAGATACTCAACAGTTTAGATATCAGAAAATGGAAAGACGGTGATGAAAAGAATTGACCATATATCAATAGCAGTAACTAATATACCAAGAGCAGTTAAATGGTATACAAAACAATTTGATTGTAAAGTGGAATATAAAGATAGTAGTTGGGCTCGTTTAAAGTTTGAAAATGTAGACCTAACATTAGTGTTACCATCTGAACATCCACCGCACATAGCGTTCATAGATGACAATCTTAAAGAAAGTGATCCTGTAGTTAGGAAACATAGAGATGGTTCTATTGGAAAATATGAACATGATGGCTTTGGAAATTTAGTGGAGTATATAAAGTACAAAAAGTGAAAGTTATATTTTGTATTCCTGGCAATACATTCTCAAATAGATTTTTAAAATGTTGGACATCACTTCAACGACAATTACACAAGCACAATATAGAATATGAACTAATGTGTGAGTATGCACCGAATGTATACTACATCAGAAGTATGCTGTTAGGTGGTGCTTATAATAAAGGTCCTGCTCAACATCCTTGGGATGGGGAAAAAGATTACGACTACGTTATGTGGATAGATTCTGATATAGTATTTACACCACAACATTTCTTTCAATTACTAAACCACGATAAAGATATAGTCTCTGGCTTATATCTAAAGAAACCACAAACCGATAGTATGGCTGACATACCAACTTCTTTTGCTTGCTTCGTAGGTGAAGAGTTTAGAAATCTAATGACGCATGAAGCAACGGGAGAATTGATTAAGGTAGAGGCAAATGGAATGGGTTGGATGTTAGTTAAGAAAGGAGTGTATGAAAAAATAGATTATCCTTGGTTCGGTATGATTAACAATTACGGAGAAGATATATCATTTCAGTTACGGGCTAAAGATGCTGGTATTGATTCCTATGTAGATACTAGTATTATAGTAGGTCACGAAAAGAGTGTGGTTTTAGATCTTTTTTAAAAAAAACTAGAAATAATCCTTGTATCCTAACTTATTTCTTTGTAGCTTTAGATATGACAAAAAGGAAAAAAACAATGGACTTCGGAAAATTTATAGATGCTGACACTACTACTTATTGGGTAAATAAGAAGACCGGCACTACTCATATGGTTTTTGCTGATGTGGATTGGAGTGGTAATTTAAAGTTAAGCACTACTACTCTTAATCTTAGGTACGAGAGGGATTACTTCTTTAGGAAAGATGCTGTTGATAGGTTCTTAAAAAATTATGAGTTTGTTTGTGAGAATCCAAATGTGGTTTTTTGGAGTAAGGTGTTGGCTAACAAACAACTAAAAAGTGAGCTATCTTGGGGTTTGAAAACCAAAGGTAGACTTGGTATTACAAAGGAAGAATTTTTTAACAAAGTAAAGGGAGAAGTATAAATGACATATGTTTATGAATATGTTGTCGGTAATGACAATGTTAAGGTGGAGTATTGCCA
>NHIV01000025.1 GCA_002170735.1 bacterium TMED198
AATTACTCCATCTTTAGTTGCCCAAATATATGCTGTATGTCTTTTACTTTCTAATTTTTCAATCATTTTTGCTCTAGGCATATTAACATCTAAGCCTTCAAATTCTCTCAGCACAGTTGTTACCATAAAAAAAATTAATAACATAAATATAATGTCAGGTAGTGATGCTGTGGAAATTTCTGATTTATTTTGAGTTCTTTTAGTTAGTTTCATTTTAAAATTCTGGAGGATTGGCTATTGAAATTTTACTAGCATTAGCCTCTTTTAGTTTATCTAATACATTTAAATACGCCTGATATTTTGTTCTCTTATGAGTCTGAACAGAAAAAATTATATTTGGATTTCCAGCAATTTTTTTATCAATTTTCTGTTTTAATGCCTTTAATTTTATTGGCACATCATCTATTAATATTTTTCCACTTTCATTAATTAAAATATTTGAAATATTTTTTTTGTTTACTTCTAGTTCATTACCTTCAGCGGGTAGAACCAAACTTATACCTTTATCCATAGATATAGTTGTTGTAACCAAGAAAAAAACTAATAACAAAAAAGCAATATCAGCCATTGATGATGAATTTACTTCAGTCATTCCTCTTCTTTTTTTCTTAATCATTTTTTACTTTGAAAAGGATTTTTTTACTGCTTGAATTAATGCACTAGAAGATTTTTGCATTGTAACAATCTGATTATCAATAATATACAAGACTGCATTTTGTAGTATTTGTAATATAACTGCAGCAATCAATCCAAATGCTGTTGTTAAAAGGGCAACAGAAATACCACCAGCAACAATTTTAGGACTAATATCATTAGCCGCTTTAATATCATTAAATGCTTCAATCATTCCCCAAACAGTTCCTAGAAAACCTATCATTGGAGCAATAGCAATACATAAAGAAATCCATGACATATTCTTTTCTAAAGAAGCCATTTCTATAGTACCAGCTTGATCTAATGATTTTTCAGTTGCTTCAGGTCCTTCAGGTGCACTTTCAACTGCTACATAACATAAGTTAGAAACAGGACCAACAGAATTTGCACAGTGATTTTGAGCTTCCTTGATGTTATTTGATTTAATATAATCAGAAATTTCGTTAGCAGTATTTAGATTACTTGATAAACCTTTAATTAGGTGGTATAATCTTTCAACAACCAAAGCACATCCAATAATCAAAATAGCAAGAATTGGCCACATGAATCCACCACCATCTAAAAATAATTGTACCATATTTTTTTATCCTATTTTTTTTTATCCATTTTATTAATATTGAAATTATTTATTAATCTATATCTAATAAAAGCTTTATTTAACATTAACATATTTATTTAATTAGTAAATTATCGTATTCATTAAAATATTTTAACGCTTTTCTAATTTGTATATTTTTTAAAGCAGTTATTTTATAAAAATATTTTCTTCCCCATTTTGCATTTGCAATTTCAGCTAATATTCTTCCTCCAAGGTACTCCCAATCCTTATCAATTTCATCACAAGTAATATCAAGTTCATCATCATTTTTTTTAACAAAAGAACATAAATTTTTACTAAAGGTTATATTTAGATCATTGTTTTTATATTTCTTTTCAAAATCAGAAAAGATATTAGGAATTTCTTTTTCTGATTTTATTTTTTTTGCATATTTAAAAATTAATCGATCTTTATGAAGAAGAATTGATTTAGTGGATTCTGATAGCTCTAGATTGTCCTTAATTATTATATCAGGAGTAATTCCACCACCGCCATAAACTACTCTTCCATTTTTAGTATAATGAATTTCTGTACTTAAAGAATCATTTAATTCATCATCATAAATTTCTGTATAATATTCATCTAAGCCATGATCATAAGGTCTTTGTATTAACCTGCCTGATGGAGTATAGTACTTTGCAATTGTAATTCTAGCTGCTGATCCATCTCTAAGTGTAAACTGTCTTTGCACTAATCCCTTTCCAAAGCTTCTTTCTCCTAAAACAATTCCACGATCTAAGTCTTGAAGAGCCCCTGCAACTATTTCGCTAGCACTTGCAGATCCTTCGTTAATTAGTACTATTACAGGGAAAAATTTATCATTAGACTGTTTTTTAGCCCTAAATACACTACTTGAGCCCCTTACTTTTCCAATTGTATATAAAAGGGTATCATTACTTGATATAAATAAATCTAATATGTCAACAGCTTGATCCATCATCCCACCGCCATTATTTTTTAAATCCAAAAGAAGTTGTGTCATTCCTTGTTTTTCAAGATTATCTATTTCATCTTTTAACTCATTATAAGTGGTTTTGGCAAATCTATTTAGTTTAATGTAGCCAGTTTTCTCATCAATTAAGAATGAAGATAACAAGCTATTAATTGGGATTTTATCTCTTGTTAAGGTAATTTCAAAATCATCAACGCCATCTCTTCTAATTGTTACATCAACTGTAGTTCCTTTTGGGCCTTTTAGTTTTTTTAGTACATCTTCTTGCTTAATCTTATAAGCAGATTCATAATTAATTTTAACTATTTTATCTCCTGATAGTATGCCAGCTTTATCTGATGGAGTTCCAGGAATAGGGGAAATAACAGTAATATATCCATCCATCATTGAAAATTCAATACCAATACCTTGAAATTCACCGTCAAATTGTTCTTTAACTATGTCAAACTGTTTTTCAGAGATATATGATGAATGTGGATCTAATTCTTCAAGCATACCATTTATAGCACCTTCAATAGTTGCATCCCAATCAACATCATCAACATAGTAGTCATTGATCAACCTAATTACTTCTGACAACGATTTCATTTTTCTAAAAGGATCTTGATTGCTAGAATTAATTAAGAACATTATAACTACTCCTAAAATCAGGATCCACAAAATTCTATTCTTTTTTATAATCTTCATATTTATCTAAATCATTTATTTAATTGAACTAATTTTGTACTTTTAAAGTTGCATATGAACAAGAAAATCCAAAATAAGTCTTCTATTAAAAACTTAATTGTTAAAGGAGCCAGAGAGAATAATTTAAAGAATATTTCTATTGAAATCCCTAGGAATAATTTTGTAGTTATAACTGGTTTATCTGGATCTGGAAAGTCATCTCTAGCTTTTAATACAATATATGCTGAAGGTCAGAGGCGTTATGTAGAGTCCCTATCTGCATATGCCAGACAATTTTTAGGAGTCATGGAAAAGCCAAAAGTGGATTATATTGAAGGTCTTTCTCCTGCAATATCTATTGAACAAAAAACAACGAATAGAAATCCACGATCAACCATTGGCACAATAACAGAAATTTATGATTATTTAAGGTTACTTTTTGCTAGAGTAGGAAAGCAGCACTGCCCCAAATGCAAAAACGAAGTAGATAGTCAAACCCCACAACAAATTGTTGATTCAATTTTAAAGCTTAAAGAAGGAACAAAATTTCAAATTCTTTCACCTGTTGTTAATGAAAAAAAAGGAGAGTTCAAGGATGTTTTAGCAGGAATAGCTAAGCAAGGTTTTCAGAGATTGAGAATTGATAATGAGATCAAGGATATTGCTGATAAAATTGCTCTAAAAAAAACTGTTAAACATACAATTGAGATAGTTGTTGATAGACTAATTATGAATGATTCTATTAAAGATAGGCTAACTGCATCAATTGAACTTGCTTTAAAAATGGGTAGGGGAGTTGTAACAATTAACTTTTTGGAATCTAAAAAAGATATTTTTTTTAGTCAAAATTTTGCATGTATAAAATGTAATATTTCATTTGAGAAGTTAGAGCCCAGGCTGTTTTCATTTAACTCGCCATTTGGGGCTTGTAAAAAATGTGATGGCTTAGGAACGCTCCTAAATATTGATCCAGATTTAATTGTGACTGATAACAATTTAAGTATTAGTCGTGGAGCCATAAGGCCAATAGGAGAAAATTTAGGAGGCCGCTGGTCTGAATCAAAATTAAAGAGCCTTTCTGAAAAGTATTCCTTTTCATTGCATGAGCCCTGGAAATTAATAAATCCTGAAATTCAAAATATTATATTATATGGTGACAAAAAAAAGATAAATGTTAATTATTCTTCAAAATCATTTAAAGGAGAATATTCGACCAAGTATGAAGGTATAATTCCAAGGCTAAATAGACGTTACAAACAGACGAGATCAGGCTACATTAGATCATGGATAGAAAATTTTATGTCTGTTCAGGATTGCCCCTCATGTAAGGGTTCTAGATTGAGTCCAAACAGTTTAAGTGTGTTTATTGAAGATAAAAATATTAATAATATAGTTAATCAAAATATAAAATCTCTTTCTGAATTTATAATTAGTCTTAAACTCAATAGGCAGGGCCATGAAATTGCAAAGCCTATTATAATGGAAATTAGATCTCGTTTAGAATTTTTAATAAATGTTGGACTTTCTTATTTAACCTTAAGTAGATCTGCATCTACACTTTCAGGTGGTGAGGCTCAAAGAATTCGCTTGGCAACCCAGATAGGTTCGCAGTTGATGGGAGTATTGTATATACTTGATGAGCCTTCAATTGGACTGCATCAACGTGATAATATCAAGCTTATTCAAACTCTTCAATATTTAAGAGATATCGGTAATACGATTATTGTTGTTGAACATGATAAAGATGCTATGCTAGCTTCAGATTGGATTGTTGATATTGGTCCAGGAGCTGGCATCAATGGTGGAGAGGTCATATTTTCTGGTGAATCTAAAAAGATACTAAAAAATAAAAAATCACTAACTGGTAAATATTTAAATGGTTCAAAGTCAATTCCATTGCCCAAACAATATAGAAAGGGAAATAAAAAGTTTATTAACCTTATAGGCGCACGTGGTAACAATCTAAAAGATATAAGTATTTCAATTCCTCTATCAAAGTTTGTATGTGTAACAGGTGTTTCTGGATCCGGGAAGTCTACTTTAATCAATCAAACACTATTTCCTATTTTATCAAGAGAACTATTTTCTAGCAATTTAAAACCTTTAGATTTTTCTGGAATTGAGGGGTCTCTATATATAGATAAAATTATAAATATTACTCAATCACCTATTGGGCGAACTCCTAGGTCTAATCCTTCAACATATACAGGAATTTTTACACATATTAGAGAATTATTTTCAAAGCTTCCTGAATCAAATTTAAGAGGCTATAGACCTGGCAGATTTTCATTTAATGTAAAGGGTGGAAGATGTGAATCTTGTGAAGGCGGAGGAGTTATAAAAATTGAAATGCATTTTTTGGCTGATATGTATATTGAATGTGAGCAGTGCAATGGAAAGCGATATAATAGAGATACGCTGGAGATTAATTATAAAAATAAAAATATTTTTGATGTTTTAGATATGACAGTTGATGATGCACTTAATTTTTTTGTTAATCATCAACCAATAAAGCGGAAGTTACAAACCCTTAAAGATGTTGGATTGGGGTATATTAAATTGGGTCAGTCTGCTATAACACTTTCTGGAGGTGAATCACAAAGGATTAAGCTGTCAACTGAGCTTAGCAAAATAGGAACAGGACGAACTTTTTATATACTGGATGAACCTACAACTGGGTTGCATTTTGAAGATATAAAAATGCTGCTAAATGTTATTCATAGATTAGTTGATAATGGTAATACTGTACTTGTTATAGAACATAACATGGATGTAATAAAATCTTCTGATTGGATAATAGATTTAGGCCCTGAAGGTGGAGATGAGGGAGGAGAAATAATTGCAGAAGGTACTCCTCATGATGTATCACTGATTAAAGATTCATATACAGGACAATTCTTGGCAAAAGAACTATAGTTGAATTTTTAAAGCAACCGGTCTATGATCAGAAATATAGAGCTTGTAGTCATTGAAAGAATTAAAATAATAATATTCAATGTTGAGCACGTTACACTCAAAAGAGTAGTCGAAGAGTTCATTTGAAAGCAGTATGTGATCAATATGAGAGGGGTAACTTGGGTAGGACCAGTTGTTTGATGTGCAGGATGATGCTAGAGGATAGTCAGCAAAGACATACTTAGTAGTATTATTAAAAGGCTCAAAGACATTGTCTTCATCAATTAGGTTGTCATTTAGATCTCCTAGAAGAATAACCTTATCATTTGGGTGGTTCATTGTGATGTATTCATCTAAAAGAGCGCTTGCTTCCCTTCTTCTGTATTCAGACCCAGTGCAACATTTAAAGTGAGTGTTAATTATAATCATCTCTTCGTTGTTCCACTTAATCTTTATAAGTTGAGGGGGTCTCCATGCAAAGTAGTACTCATCCTCCTCCAATATTTTATAACTCTCTTCAATGGATACGGACTGAGTGTTGAAGATTGCTGCTAAGCTGTAGCTGCCCTCATCAGAAAAAATATTTTCCCATTTATTTGATCCTTCAATTATTTTATTGAAAGCATACTCTGAACCAATCTCCTGAAACACAAGAAGGTCCATATTTAGTGTATCAATAATTGATGAAATAAAGTTAGCGGTTGTATCACCATTTGATGGAAAGTTCTCTAGGTTCCATGTGAGAATATCTAGACTTGAATTTTCGCCAACTAGAAGGCTCGGATACTTGCAGTACACATCAGGGTCGTAATAGATATCAAGATAGTTATTTCCATTGTTTGGATTTTCATTGGATTTTATTTCTTTTGAGCAGGTTGAAAAAAGTAAAATAATTAATGTATAAAACTGTATTTTATGAAATAAGTTCATATCATAATTTATTTAATTGAATTGTAAATAATATGTCTAAAAATATTTTAATTACAGGTGCATCGGGAGAGATTGGAACAGCTCTCATTAACAGCCTATCAGATCATAGCATAGTTGGATTGGATTTATCAGATCTTCACAAGTCTTCATCAAAAAAAGTGATGAATTTTTACAAGGGCAGTTTAGTTAACAAGGAGTTAATCAGTAATATTTTTTCTAAGTATAAATTTGATGAGGTCTATCACTTAGCAGCACTGCTTTCCTCAAAATGTGAGAAGGAACCGGAGCTAGCTCATGATGTAAATGTAAATAGTACTGTCAATTTACTTACCCATTGCAAGATCCAAGGCGATGGAATTAAATTTTTTTTCCCTAGTTCGATTGCAGTCTATGGAATGCCAGATAAAAGTGTTGGCAATATAAACTCTGTTTTAGAAACAGAGTTTCTTGATCCTGTCACTATTTACGGATGTACAAAGCTGTATTGCGAGATGATTGGCAAGTACTATGCAAAGGTATTTGGGGTAGATTTTCGTTCTATTCGATTCCCAGGTATTATTTCAGCACTTACATTGCCAACGGGAGGTACCAGCGACTATATTCCAGAAATGTTCCACAGCGCCGTTAACAATAGGCGCTATGTCTCTTTTGTAAATGAAAGCTCTCAGCTGCCGTTTATGACCATGCCTGAAGCGGTTGATGCTATAGATAAGCTGATGCAAGCACCGGATGATAAGATTTTAAGTAGAATCTATAACATCCGGTCTTTCTCGCTTTCAGCGCTTAGATGTAAGGAAAAAATACTCTCTTACTTTCCAAAGGCCAATATACAGTTTAGTTCTAACTCTGAAAGACAGTGGTTAGTAGATTCATGGCCTAACGATGTAAACGATGATTTGGCAAAAGAAGAATGGGGTTGGGCTTCAACTTATACTATTGATTCAGCTATTGAGCAGTATTTAATCCCTAATTTAAAGAAAAATTATCAAGAGAATTAATATGGAATTTTTTTTAAAATATTTATCTGATGAGCTTAATAATATAAAGGAAGAAGGTCTCTATAAGTCTGAGAGAGTAATTAGCTCATCTCAGTCAACAACAATTGATGTCAACAGATCCGATGTTCTAAACTTCTGCGCAAATAATTACCTTGGACTATCTAACAACCCAATGCTTATCAAGGCAGCCAAAGAGGGAATAGACAAGTGGGGTTTTGGCCTAAGCTCAGTTAGGTTCATATGCGGTACTCAGGAGATCCATAAAACGCTAGAAGAAAAGATTTCAGGTTTTTTACATCAGGAAGACACCATTCTATACACCTCCTGTTTTGATGCAAATGGGGGGCTTTTTGAAACACTTCTTGGTAGCAATGATGCAATTATTTCTGATGCATTAAACCATGCATCTATCATTGATGGCGTTAGGCTCTCTAAGGCCAAGCGTTTTAGGTATCCCAACTCTGATATGAACGCTTTGGAGCAGATGTTAAAGGATTCACAGGATTGTAGAACTAGACTTATTACAACGGATGGTGTGTTTTCCATGGATGGATATGTAGCAAGGCTGGATGATATTTGCAACTTGGCTGAGAAGTATAACGCACTTGTACATGTTGATGATTCTCACGCAACTGGTTTTTTTGGTAAATCAGGGAGAGGATCTGTGGAATATAAAAATGTGATCGATAGAGTACATATAATTACCTCAACTTTGGGTAAAGCACTTGGAGGCGCTTCTGGAGGATTTACAAGTGGTAAAAAAGAAATAATTGATATGTTAAGGCAGAGATCTAGGCCATATTTGTTTAGTAATACAGTTGCGCCAGCCATTGTATGCGCATCAATTGCAGCCATTGATTTAATATCAAATTCTTCTAATCTTATTGATAAGCTTAATGAAAATACAAACTACTTTAGAAACAGCATGAAGGATATTGGGTTCGATATAAAGGATGGTGTACATCCGATTGTTCCAGTGATGATTTACGATGCAAAGAAGGCTCAGCTAATAGCATCAGATATGCTTGATGAAGGCGTTTATGTTATAGGCTTTTCATTTCCAGTGGTTCCAAAGGGTGAGGCGAGGATCAGGGTTCAGCTCAGCGCTTTACATTCAAAGGAGGAAATAGATATTGCTTTATCTGCCTTTGAAAAAGCAGGACATAAACATGAGGTTATACAGTATTAGTTCTTAATATTCTTTAAGAATATCTAGAGCATGGGTTTTAGTTTTAACCTTTTCATAGGCCTTTTCAACCACACCATTTTCATCTATAACATATGTATATCTATTGATGCCCATATATTCTCTTCCCATAAATTTCTTTTTACCCCATACCTTATATTCTTCCAACATCTGATGGGATTCATCACACAGCATTGGATACTGAAAGTTATATTTTTCAACAAACTTTTTTTGTTTGGGAACAGAGTCTGCTGATACACCAATAACTGAAATATTCTTGCTATGAAATGTTTTGAATTCATCACGGAACCCCTCACTTTCGACAGTTCAGCCTGGTGTACTTGCCTTGGGAAAGAAAAAAAGGACTAACTTTTTGCCACTAAACTCTGATAGTGTCCTCATATTACCATAGGCATCAGGCAGATTAAATTCCGGGGCTTTTTCACCAATTTTTAGCATATGTATTCCTTAAAATATTATGTTATAGATTATTGCAAAAAATATAGATTAAATTTAGAATAAACAACAGGATTTAAAATGGTTAAAATTTATTCAACAAGCTGGTGCGGTCCTTGCAAGATGGCGAAAAGAATTTTAGATGAAAGGGGCACATCATATAAAGAAATTAACATAGAAGAAGAAAATATTTCAAGAGAAAAGCTTAAAGAGATTACAGGAGGAATGACCGTACCTCAAATTGTTATTAATGATAATTGTATTGGTGGTTTTGATCAGCTTTTTGCATTACATCAAAGCGGAGAATTGGATTCATTGCTAAAAGATGATTAAACATATTCCTGAAAATATTATTGAGTATTGTAATGATCATTCTGAACAAGACAATGACTTGCTTATTGAACTAAAAGATTTTACTCAAAAAAATGAAGAAATTCCTCAAATGCTTTGTGGTTCACAGGTTGGCAGCTTTTTACAAATGTTAATAAGGTCAATTGATGCTAGAAAAATACTTGAGCTGGGTATGTTTACAGGGTATAGTGCATTAAAGATGGCCTATGCATGCTCTAAAAGTTCTGAAATCCATACTTGTGAAATAATGGATAAGCATATATCAACAGCTCAGTCATTTTTTAGTCGATCTGAAGTGGGTAATAAAATTATTATTTATCCAGGGCCTGCACTTAGCTCAATAGAGCAAATGGAAATTAACAGCTTTGATTTTGCTTTTATAGATGCAGATAAAAATAACTACTTAGAATATTATAAACGATGTCGATTATTAATAAAGTCTAAAGGCATTATTGTTCTTGATAATATGCTTTGGAGTGGTGAGGTATTGAACCCAAAAGATCAAGAATCTAAAGTTCTAAAAAAAACAGCAAGTTTCATAAAGGGCGATGATATGATGTATAGTATGTTAATTCCAATTAGAGATGGTTTGATGGTATGCATAAAGAAGTAGGAGCATTTAAAAATAAAAATGTGTTGGTTGTTATTACTGGCTCAATTGCCGCTTACAAGGCATGTGAGGTTATTCGATTTCTTGTTAAGGAAGGTTCAAAGGTTAAGGTCATGATGAGTGAGTCTTCCCAAAAGTTTATTGGCCTTGCAACTATCTCCGGCCTTATAAATAATGAGGTCTATACAGATCTTTTTCCTCCCAAATCAGATTCGGGAATTGAGCATGTTTCACTTGCTATAGAGATGGATATAATTGTTGTTTTACCAGCAACCGCCAATGTATTGTGTAAAGTTGCAAGTGGCGTTGCAGATGATTTAGTATCAACAACCCTTTCAATATGTGAGCAACCAACGATTTATTTTCCTGCAATGAATTTTAGAATGTGGTTCAATAAAGCAACCATAGAATCTGTTGAAAAAATAAGAAAGAAGGGTCAGACTATAGTTGAGCCAGATGATGGAGAGCTTGCAACTAGACACAAAGGGAGGGGAAGGCTTCCTAGCTTTAATGTTATTATAAATGAGATTAGGAAAATATTACATGTTAACCTTCCACTTGAAAATAAGAAGGTTCTTGTTACTGCGGGCCCAACTCGAGAGTCAATTGATCCCATAAGGTATATTTCAAACAGATCATCAGGTAAAATGGGCTATAGCATTGCGAGTATCTGCAAGAACTATGGGGCTGAGGTAACGTTGATAAGCGGTCCAGTTAGCTTACAGCCTGAACCTGGAATCGAATGCTTCAATGTAGAAACTAATAAGAATATGCTTGATTGCATAGAAAATCAAATCAGTAGCAACCACTATGATTACTTTTACATGGCAGCTGCAGTATCAGATTATAAGCCTAAAAATTTTTCCAACAAAAAAATTAAAAGAAGCAAGTCAGAGATGTCAATTGATCTTGTGCCTTGCATAGATATAATTAAAACAGTCAGTAGTAAAATTGAAGGTAAGCTCATAGCTTTTGCTTTGGAAAGTAAGAATGGAGGCAGTGAAGCTAAAAGAAAATTAAAAGACAAAGGGGCAGATTTTATTGTTCTAAATCATCACAACAAGATTGAAAAAGCATTGGAGTCAGATACAAACCATGTGTTTGTTATTGCCAAGTCTGGGAATATTCAAGAAATTAAAAGAGACCACAAGCTTAGTGTTGCAAAAAAAATAGTAGATATTACTTTAGATAAATAGTTTTAAAACTAGCAAAAAATAATGTAAATTCCGACCTGTTATCTATGATAAAATCATCTAAAAATTCTCAAGATATAGTTACTCCCAATAAAGTTGAAGAAGATTTTAACGTTGAAGTGTCTCTTCGGCCTGATAATTTTTCTGAGTTTATCGGTCAGTCTGACATGATCGCTAATTTAAAAGTATTTATCAAAGCAGCTAAACAAAGAAAGGAGGCTCTTGATCATGTTCTACTATTTGGCCCTCCAGGCCTTGGAAAAACAACTATTGCAAATATTATTGCAAAAGAGTTAAATGTAAATATAAACTTTTCTTCAGGACCTATATTGAAAATTCCTGGTGACGCTGTTGGGGTATTAACAAGCATTGCTCATGGTGATGTTTTTTTTATTGATGAAATCCATAGGATGCCAACAGTTGTCGAAGAGTTCTTATATCCCGCAATGGAAGACTATACAGTAGACTGGACAATTGACAAGGGCCCAAATTCTAGAAGTATGCAATTAGCAATTAATCCTTTTACATTAATTGGAGCAACTACAAGGCTTGGAAATTTATCATCACCATTAAGAGATAGATTCGGAGTGGTCCTAAGACTGGATTACTATGGAAATGAAGATTTATTTAAAATATTATTAAGATCATCAAAAATATTAAAGATTCAAATTGATGAAAATGGAGCAAAAGAAATTGCGCGTCGATCTAGAGGAACTCCAAGAATTGCAAATAGAATTTTAAGAAGAGCAAGAGATTTTGCGCAGATTGAGTCCGATGGTATAATTAATGAAAAAATTGCATGTAAATCTCTTGATAGGCTAGGAATTGATGCTAGCGGTCTTGATGATATGGATAGAAGAATTTTAGAGGCATTGGTAAAAAAGTTCAATGGGGGGCCAGTTGGAGTTGATTCTTTGGGCGTTGCAATTTCTGAGGATCCTCATACTATTGAGGATGTTTATGAGCCCTTTCTTATAAAAGAGGGTTTTATACAAAGGACACCTCGTGGAAGAGTGGCTCTAGATAGAACGTACAAATATTTAGATATTGAAAACTATAATAACAATCAAACACAAATTTTTAAATAAGGAAAAAAATATGTTTTTTGGATCAGCAGAAAAACCACCCAGATTATCATCGTTCGATTTAGAGGTACCAAATGCTAGAGTAGCTCAGCATCCATCTGAAAAAAGAGATCAGTGCAAGCTGATGGTGCTTCACACAAAAGATCAAACAATTGAGCATACAAAGTTTAGTAAAATTGTTGATTATTATGAAAAAGGTGATGTTTTGGTTTTAAATGATACCAAGGTGTATCCAGCTAGATTATTTGCAAAAAAAGATAAATCTGAAGCAAAAGTTGAAGTTTTTTTATTAAGAGAATTATCTTCAGATTTATGGGAGGCAATGGTAAGGCCTGCTAGAAAAGTTAGAATTGGAAACAAATTAATTTTTGGAAAGGGAATTGAATGTGATGTTATAGATAATACAATTTCAGGTGGAAGAGTTATTCGATTTGAAAATAATACCAACAATCTATATGATTTTATTGAAAAAAATGGACATTCACCATTGCCACCTTACATTAAAAGAGAAGCAACGGCCAAAGATAAAAAAGATTACCAAACTGTTTATGCGGCTAATAGGGGATCTGTGGCCGCTCCAACTGCCGGCCTTCACCTAACAAAAGGATTAATTAATAAATTCGATAAAAAAGGAATAATTGTAACAAAGATTACATTACATATTGGCCTTGGAACATTCAGGCCAATTATGGTTGAAGATTTAACTAGGCATCAAATGGATTCTGAGTATTATGAAGTTTCTGCAGAAACTGCTGAAATAATCAACATAGCCAGAAAGAAAAAAAGAAATATCTGTCCAGTTGGAACATCAACCGTAAGAACTTTGGAAACTGTATGTGTTTCAGGTTTCAAAATTACAGCTAAAAGTGGTTGGACGGATAAGTTTATATATCCTCCTTATGAATTCAAAATGTGTGATAAACTGATAACAAACTTTCATCAGCCACAGTCAACCCTTATGATGATGATTGCGGCAAAAGCAAAAAAAGATTTTGCTTTAAAGGCATACGAAGAAGCAATAAAAAAGAAGTATAACTTTTATTCTTACGGCGATGCTATGCTAATAATTTAGGGAGCGCCATGTCATATAAAATTGGCCAAGGATTTGATGCGCATCAACTGATTGTTTCTTCTAAACCTTTTTTATTAGGAGGGGTCTCAATAGATTGTAATTTTACTGTTGAGGGCCATAGTGATGGAGATGCATTAATTCATTCAATAGTTGATGCCATTTTGGGGGCCTTAAATGAAAGTGATATAGGCCACCACTTTCCATCATCAAATCCTAAATATAAAAACTTTTCAAGTTCAGAATTCTTACTTTTCACAAAAGATTTATTGAATAAAAAAAAATATTCTATTTGCAATATTGATGCAACAATAATTCTTCAAAAGCCTAGCATTAGTAAGTATAGAGATAAGATAAAAAACAATCTATCTAAGCTTTTAGAAATTCCAGTTGATCAAGTCTCAATTAAAGCAACAACTACAGATAGGCTAGGCTTTATTGGAAGAGGAGAAGGAATTGCAGTTCTATCCAATATATTAATTGTAGAGGAAAAAGCGTGATCAATGAACGAGTTAGATTTGCTCCTAGTCCTACAGGTTTTTTGCATTTAGGTGGCCTGAGAACAGCTTTGTTTAACTTTGCTTTTTGTAAAAAATATTCTGGCAAAATTATTCTTAGAATAGAAGATACAGATCAATCTAGAAAAGTAGATGGTGCAGTGACAAATTTAATAGAGTCATTAAATCAGTGTGATGTTACATTTGATGAGGGGCCACATGTTGGTGGAGAGTTTGGCCCATATTTTCAATCTCAAAGGCTTGATATCTACAGCACCTATTATAAAAAATTATTAGAAAATAATGATGCTTATATTGTTTTTAATGATGAAGACCCTAATCTTGATTATCGAAAAAGAAGGTATCAAGATGTTAAAAAAAGAATGATAGACCAAAAGTTTGTGGTAAAATTAAGGATTCCCAGAAATGAACTAATTTCTTTTTTTGATGAACTGAGAGGTCAAATTGAATTTGATTCCAATCTACTTAAAGATCCAATAATCATTAAGTCGGATGGATATCCAACTTATCACTTTGCAAATGTTGTTGATGACCATGAAATGAAAATTTCTCATGTAATTAGAGGTGAAGAATGGCTTCCATCGTGCCCTATTCATGTACTATTATATAAATATTTAGGATGGTACCTTCCTAAATTTACTCATCTTCCACTTCTATTAAATTCTGATAAAAGCAAATTATCTAAAAGGCAAGGAGATGTAGCTGTGGAGAGTTATCTTAAAAAGGGCTTTCTTCCTTCAGCTTTGATTAATTTTGTTTCTTTGTTGGGATGGCATCCTTCAGATGATACTGAAATTTTTTCAATGAATGAAATGATTAAAAATTTTAATATTGAAAAAATTCAAAAAGGAGGAGCAGTTTTTGATTTAGAAAAGTTACGCTGGATGAATGGTGTTTATATTAAAAAAATGGATTACAGCTACTACATAAAATTTTTAAAAAAACACGATTTAAGCATTGATAAGAAAAAAACAGAAATTATTTTTGAGATTGTTAAAGAAAGAAGCTTAACATTATTAGAGATGTTAGAAGAATCAAAAATTTTTGTTAATGATTTGGATTTTAAAAATGACGACTTTAAAGTATTGAATTCGCAAAGCAGTCAGTTAATTTTTAAATATGTCAATGATAACATTGCTTCAGTTGATTTTAATAGTTTGATTGATATAGCTACCTTTATAAATCAAATTTCAGAAACATTGGAAATAAAAGGAAAAGATTTATTTTTTCCACTAAGATTGGCAATTTACGGCAAGTCTAAAGGGCCAGAGATTCCTAGGATTATGGAGGCTTTAGGTAGAGATGAAACTGAAGGTAGAATTGCGAGAGTTTTGGTAAATGTCTAATAAAAATTTTATAATTAATATTATTGATAAAGACTCTGATAGTCAAACTATTCATACAAGGTTCCCACCCGAACCAAATGGCTATCTGCACATTGGGCATGCCAAATCAATTTATCTAAACTTTGAAATTGCTGAAAAATATAATAATGCAACTTGCAATTTAAGGTTTGATGATACCAACCCTTCTACAGAGCAACAGGAATTTGTAGATCAAATAATTCTAGATATTGAATGGCTAGGATATTCGATTTCAAATAGAACAATGTTTGCCTCTGATTATTTTGAACAAATGTATAAATATGCTCTACAGTTAATTAAACAAGGTTTGGCATATGTAGATGATCAATCTGCTTCTGATGTTAGAAAAACTAGAGGGACTCTTACTTCTTCAGGTGTAGAAAGTAGATTTAGAAATAGATCCATTGATGAAAACTTAGATTTATTTCAAAAAATGAAAGATGGCCTTTACAAGGATGGAGAAAAAGTACTAAGAGCAAAAATTGATATGAGTTCTCCAAATTTGAATTTAAGAGATCCTGTAATGTATCGAATTATGCATGCTAATCATCATAGAACAAAAGATGCCTGGTGTATTTATCCCATGTATGATTGGGCTCATGGAATAGAAGATTCAATAGAAGGTATTAGCCATTCTTTGTGTTCTTTAGAGTTTGAAGATCACCGTCCACTTTATGATTGGTTTTTAAATCAGTTGAAAATTCATCACCCTAAACAGATTGAATTTGGAAGATTAAATCTAACCCATACCTTAATGAGCAAGCGAAAACTTGCAAAGTTAGTATATGACAAAGTGGTAGATGGGTGGGATGATCCAAGGATGCCGACAATATCAGGTTTAAGAAGAAGGGGTTATACACCTGATTCCATTAAAGCTTTTCTAAATGATATTGGAGTGACTAAACACGATGGTTTTATTGATTACTCTTTGTTAGAGTTTTTTGTAAGAGAAGATTTAAATAAAATTTCTTTAAGGGTAATGGGAGTTTTAGATCCACTAGAGATAGAGATAGTAAATTACCCAGAAGGTGAATCGGAATGGCTTACTGCTGAAAATAATCCCGAAGATAAATCTCAAGGAGAGCGTAAAATTCCTTTTTCAAAACATTTATATATTGAGAGATCTGATTTTATGGAAGATGCGCCTAAAAAATATTTTAGATTAAGTTTAAATAATGAAGTTAGACTTAAGCATGCCTATTATATTGTATGTAAAAAGGTTATTAAATACAAAAACGGTCAAATAGCCAAACTATTATGTGAATATGATCCTTCAACAAAGGGTGGATGGTCAAATGATGGAAGAAAAGTCAAAGGCACTTTGCACTGGGTCTCTAAAGCTGATGCAATTGATGCAAACATCAATTTGTATGATCATCTGTTTGAAATTGAAAACCCAGACTCTTCAGAAGGTGATTTTTTAGATCACATTTCAAAGAACTCTAAAAAAACTATTTCTAATTGCAAGTTAGAGCCTAGTTTAAAAGCTGCAAAGTTAGATCAAAAATTTCAATTTATAAGGTTAGGTTATTTTTGCTTAGACTCTAAAAATAACAAGGGCTTAACTTTTAATAGAACCATTTCACTTAGAGATTCTTGGGCAAAAAAAAATAAAGGGTCTAAATAGTATTTATATATCTAATGCTAAAGTAAATTTAGGACTCAGAATTTTAAATAAAAGAGATGATGGTTATCATAATATTGAATCATTTTTTATTGAGTTAGATTTTCACGATTCCTTAATATTTAAAGAATCTAAAAAATATTCATTAACAAGTTCGGGATACTCAGTTCCAAACGATGAAACAAATATAATTTTCAAGGCCTATGAAGCTATTAAACCAACAAAAATAAATAATGAATTTTCAATTTTTCTCGAAAAAAACATACCAATAGGCTCGGGGCTTGGTGGAGGAAGTAGCAACGCAGCCACAACACTAAAAACTCTGAATAAACTTTGGAATCTTAACTATTCAAATAAAAAACTATTAAATCTTGCTAGAAAGATAGGAGCAGACGTTTCTTTTTTTATTAGTGGGGGGATTCAAAAAGTAGAAGGAATTGGCGACATTTTATCACCCATAAAAACCACAGCATTTGAAAGAAAAATTTTCTTGTTAGTAATTCCCAATTTTTCAATTTCAACGAGTTGGGCATATTCAGAAATAAAAAAGTATTTGTCCTTAGACAATAATAGTGCTAAATTTTGCTCCCTTGATTTATCAAGGAATTTAAAGTTATTTGAAAATGTATTTGAGCATGTTGTAGTATCAACATATCCAGGGATTGGAGATATAAAAAAGATTTTATTATCTGAAGGTGCAATATATTCCAGTTTGTCGGGCAGCGGTTCGACTGTGTTTGGTATATTTAATGATAAAGTTCAAGCAGAAATTGCTGCTTCGAAATTTCCATCTTATAAATCCATATTTTCTAAAATCCCAAATAAAGATATTACTCTTATTTAAATATTTTGGGGGATCGTTCAATGGTAGGACACATGGTTTTGGTCCATGGGATCGGGGTTCGACTCCCTGTCCCCCAGCATTATGAAAATTTTTTCAGGAAGAGCCAATATACCTCTTGCAAAAGGAATATGTAATTATTTGAATGTTCCTTTGGGAGAGGTTAAAATTAAAGATTTTAGCGATGGTGAAATTGCTGTATCTTTTGAAGAGAATATAAGAAATGAGACAGTTTTTCTTATTCAATCTACAAATCCACCTTCAGATAACATCTTTGAATTACTTCTGCTTATTGATGCAGCAAAAAGAGCATCAGCAAAGGCGATTATACCAGTAATTCCATATTTAGGCTATGCAAGGCAAGATAGAAAAGAAAAGCCAAGAGTTCCTATTTCAGCTAGATTGATGCTAGACTTAATTGCTTTTGGAGGAATTGATAGAGTAATTTCAATGGATTTACATTCTCCTCAAATTCAAGGATTTGTTCAGGTTCCATTTGATCATTTATATTCTAGCATTTCTATTCTAAACAGGCTAAAACAATTTCAGCTTAATGCTGATAATGGCGTTGTACTTGCTCCAGATATAGGTAGTGCTAAAATAAGCAGATCATATGCTAAAAAGCTTGGAATTGGATTTGCGCTAATTGATAAACGTAGGCCTAAACCAAATCAAGCAGAAGTAGTTAATTTGGTTGGTGAATTAAATGAAAAACATGTTTTAATAGTTGATGATATGATTGATACTGCCGGAACAATATGTAATGCCGCAAAAACAGCTATGCAGAATGGTGCTTTATCTGTCAAGGCCATTGCGACACATGCTGTTTTATCTGGTCCATCAATTGATAGATTAACTAAGGCACCTATTGAATCTGTTTTGGTAACAGATACAATCTATTTGCCCGAAAACAAAAAGTTTGAAAAGTTGGAAATTATGAGCGTTGCTGAAACCTTTGGTGAGTCAATTAAAAGAATTGTTTCAGGAGAGTCACTGAGTTCATTGTTTAATAATAAATAATTTTACAGGAGTTTAAGTCTTATGGCTAAAGAATATAAAATTGAAATTAATAAAAGAGATGCTATTGGTAAGAAAGAAGTTAAAAAATTAAGATCAGAAGGAAATATTCCTGGAGTTTTTTATTCTAGAGAATCTAATGAAAGCATTCCTTTCCAAGTAGATAAAAAGCATTTCAATGAAGCACTTAAGTCAGGAGCAAATTTGTTTAATATTTCTGTAGGTAAGAATAAGCAGGTTGTTATTTTTAAAGCTGCCCAATATCATCCTGTAACTGATGAGATTTTACATTTAGATTTCTATGGAATTAAAATGGATGAAGTAATTACAGTTAAAGTTCCAATTAACTTTATTGGTCAGGCTCCAGGGGTTAAAGATGAAGGCGGAGTTTTAAATACTGCATTAACAGTTTTAGATATATCTTGTTTGCCTCTAGAAATTCCAGATTTTTTCGAGGTTGATATATCAAAGTTAAATATTGGTGATACAATTAGAGTTAGCGATTTAGAAGTTGATGAGAAATTTAAGTTTGAAACTGCTGAAGATGTATTAATTGTTTCTGTAACTCAGCCAATGAAAGAGGAAGAAGCTACCACTGATGAAGAGGATGCAGAATTTCTTGATGGGGACGCTGCAGAAGCTTCAGATGGAGAAGAAGCAAAAACTTCAGGCTCTGATGACAAGGATGATTCCAAGTCTGAGGGCAACAGCTAGAAATGCAGCAGACTGCTATCTTTGGATTGGGTAATCCAGGAGTTAAGTATAGAGATACAAAACATAACTTTGGAGTATGGGCTGTAGATCAATATGCTAGTAGTAAGAATAAAATCTTTAAATCTGGAAAAGGAGATTATTATTTTGCAAAAGATGAGGATACTATATTAATTAAAACAACTAAGTATATGAATGA
>NHIV01000026.1 GCA_002170735.1 bacterium TMED198
ATAGATACAAAGTTGCAATTACAACAAAATTAACTAATATCATTAAACTGATTTTTCCAAACTTAAATTAGGATTTGGAATTAAATCTAGATTTGATATTCTATTATCTAAAAATTGATAATAACTAATCAATCCAATCATTGCTGCATTATCAGTACAATATTTAATTGGTGGAAACTGTATATCTACATTATTAAACTCATTAAGTATCGTATCTATTTTTTTCCTAAACCTTGTATTTGCAGCGACTCCTCCAGCAATATAGATTTTTTTTATTGAATGTATTTTAAGTACTCTTTTTAATTTATCAAGCAAAGTGTCAACAATTGCCTCTTGATAACTAGCAGCAAGATTATTAATATTTTCATTAAAATCATTGTCATCCATATCTTTAACCTTATATAACAATGAAGTTTTCAGTCCGCTAAATGAGAAAAAAAGTGGATGTTTTTTTGAATATGGAATTGGAAATTTATATTTATTTTTATCACCATTTTTTGAAAATTTTTGTATTTCAGGTCCACCAGGATATTCTAGCCCAAGAATTCTAGCACCTTTATCAAAAGCTTCACCTGCAGCATCGTCAAGTGTATCGGAAACCAACTCATAATCTCCTAAACTTTTTGCTATCCATATTTGAGTATGACCTCCTGTTACAAGAAATGAAACAAAAGGGAATTTAATTTGAGGACTATTTTCAATAAAATTTGCAAATATATGTCCTTCCAAATGATTTACACCAATTAGAGGAATATCAAGAGAAATTGAAATACCTTTGGCAAAATTCACCCCTACCAATAATGACCCAATAAGCCCTGCACCATAGGTCACAGATACAGCATTTATTTCTTTTATATTTACATTAGCAGAATCTAAGGCATTGTTGACAGTATCTATAATATTCACTTCATGCTCTCTTGAAGCCTTTTCAGGAAATACACCACCATATTTTTTATGAATTAAATGAGAATAGACTGAATTAGAGAGTAATTTATTATTATATAATATAGCAGCAGAAGTTTCATCACAAGATGTTTCTATTGCAAGAATATACATGTCTATTTAAAAAGTCGTTAATATTAATCTAAACTTAAAATGATTTTCTTAGCTTCAACATCAACAGCCTCAACAGATAAATTGAATTCTTTATCAATTATATATACATCTTTAAGCTTACTTCTGTCTTCAGTTGAAACATTCTTTAATGGAGCAATACCTTCTATATCATTTTCTAAAGTGAATATTATTCCTTTATCAATAATTTTATTTACAACCGAAGGAACTTTTTGGCCTACAGTAAATTTAGACTCTACTTCATCCCAAGGATTAGATAATAACTGCTTAATACCAAGACTAAGCTTTCGTTCATTACTAGAAACTTCTAGTATTTTCACTTCAATTTCTTCTCCAACTTTTAGTATTTCATTAGGATGCTTTACAATTCTAACCCAACTCAAGTCTGATATATGAGCCAAACCATCAATCCCTTCTTCTAATTCAATAAATGCACCAAACTGAGTTAAATTTTTAACAACTCCTTTATGAGTAGAATTTATTTCAAACTTTGATTCGATTTTATCCCAAGGATTCTCTTGCAATTGTTTTATTCCAAGAGAAATCTTTCTTTCAGACTCATTTATTGATAGAACTTTACACTCAATTTCCTCACCAAGAGTATATAAATCTGATGGATGCTTGAGGTGTTTGATCCAAGATATTTCAGAAATATGAACCAGACCTTCGATTCCTTCTTCTAGCTCAACAAATAAACCATAATTCATAATATTTACAACTTTGCCATTAATAATAGAATCAACAGGATATTTTTCTGAAATATTTTTCCAAGGCTCTTCAGTTAATTGTTTCATACCTAATGAAACTCTAAATTTCTCTACATCAAAATCGATAACCTTTACTTGAACTGTTTCTCCAATTTTTAATTTTTCTGATGGATGATTTATTCTACTCCATGTAATGTCAGTTATATGAAGCAAACCATCAAAGCCTCCTAAATCAATAAAAGCTCCAAAATCAGTTATATTTTTTACAACTCCCTCTAAAACTGTTCCAACTTCAAGGCTCTCCATTACTTCTTGACGTTTTTCTTCAAGAGAGCCAGCTAAAATTGCTTTTCTTGAAACAACTACATTCTGCCTCATTTCATTTATTTTAACTATCTTAAACTCTGTTTCAACATTAATATATTGATCAAAATCTGTGATTGGCTTAACATCGATCTGTGAACCTGGTAAAAAAGCCTGAACAGTTCCAAGATCAACTACCATACCACCTTTAATTCTTTTTATAATTTTACCTGTAATAAGCTTTTCTTCCTTATAAATTTCTTTTATTGCATTCCACCTTGATATAAATTCAGCCTTCTCTTTAGATAGCCTCATCTTTCCATGCCTATCCTCTAGGTCTTGAATAAAAACATCATGTTCTTCTCCAACGTTTGGAGACTCGCTAAATTCAGAAATAGGAATAATGCCTTCAGTTTTAAAACCAATATCTAAATAGACAAATTTTTCATTTTTAAAAACAACTTTTGCCTTTATAATGTTGTTGGGCTTTAAATTTGATAAATCACCAAAATCAATATCATCATTAGGCTTTTCAAGATTACTACCAGATAAAATTTCATCCAACTGAATAGTTTTTATCTGCAAAACATCTTTATCCAAATAATTAAATAATTGTTTTTTATTTTCTAAAGTTATATTTTGATCTGTCTTTTCATTATTGGTTTCAGTTACTAAACTGGCCATAAAATAGCTCCTATTTTTTTATTACTTTATATATTTTATCACATTGCTCCCTAATACTCAAATCACTTGTATCAATCAATATAGCTTGATCTGACTTGACTAAAGGTGAATTTTTTCTTGTACTATCAATAAAGTCTCTAACTTCAAGGTTATCTCTTATCTCTTTCAGGTCAGAAATTTCCTTTAGATCAAATCCTTTGCTTTCAAAAATTCTCTTTGCCCTTACGTTGATATCTGCAGTTAAAAAGAATTTATAATCAGCTGTTGGAAAAACAACAGCACCTAAATCCCTACCATCTGCTACTAAGTTCCTGTCAGAAAAACTTCTTTGAATATCAATAAGTTTTTCTCTTATAACTTTGTTTTTACTGTAAGAACTGACATTATTATTTACTTTTTTAGTTCTAAGCATTTCAGTAACGTCAAAATTATTAATATACACCTTAAATATTGAATCTTCATAACTACACTCAATCAAACACTTTTCTAAAGCATTATTAATTTTCTTGCTATTAGCATCTATTTTCAAATTCAGCAAGTAATACGTTATAGCTCTATACAGTGCCCCTGTATCAAGATAAAAGAAGTTCAAATCATGAGCAATTTTTTTTGCTGTAGTGCTTTTACCTGATCCTGCAACACCATCTAATACAATTATCATTATTATTTTTTTACTTATCTGATCTGTTATTTAAAAAGCGGTTAATTTACATATTTTTCTGTATATGAATAAGAAAATTTTTAGTTTTTTTTAATCAAACAGTATTCTGAACTCTTTTTCTGTTAATTGCTTATATTCTCCTATCTTTAGCTTATTAAGCTTAATACCAGCAAATTCTATGCGGTGCAATCTAGAAACTGGAGCGCCTAATTTGAAAAATATTTTTTTAATTTCGTGTTTTTTACCTTCTGACAAAATCACTTTCCATGTAAATTTATCATTTAGCTTAACAATCTCACCCCTTGCGATATGACCAGATGAGATTTTAATTCCAATTTTTAATTGACTATAGCTTTTTAAAGCAATATCATTTCTAGTTTCTGCAATATAGATTCTTTTCTTCATATTTCTTGGATGAAGAAGTTTATTTGTTATTTCCCCATCATTTGTTATCAAAATAATACCTGTAGTATTAAAATCAAGTCTGCCAATGGGAAATAATCTTTTATTTGATTTGACAATATCTGTAATACACTTTCTACCTTTATCATCTTTTACTGATGAAATAAATCCTTTAGGCTTATTTAGTTTGTAAATTATTAATGGTTGAGGCTTGGCAATTTTATTATTAACTAATACAACGTCATTTTTCTTTATCTCATATGAAAAATCTTCTAATATTACATTATTAACCCTAACTACTCTATTTTTAATTAAGGCATCGCACTTTCTTCTTGAGCCTATACCGCAACGAGCTAAAAATTTATTTATTCTCATGAAATTATATTATTTAATTTTCGAATAGAACCAGAAAATTGTTCCAAATCAATATATCAGTCTAGCCTTACTTACCAATCCAACCTTTCTATATACTTTAGAAATTGTCTTTCTAGCAATCTGGCTCGCTTTACTTGAATTATTTTTTAAAATAGTATCTAAATAAGTTTTATCTTTGATGATTTGACTATATTTCTTTTGTATAGGCTTTAAGCTCTCAATAATAATTTGCCCTAAATCACTTTTGAAATCAGAGTACTGCTTACCAATATAAAACTGTTCTATTTCATCAATACTTTTCTCTGAAAATGAAGAGTATATATCAATCAAATTAGCCAAACCTTTACTATTTGTGTAGTTTATTTCTGACTTTGAATCAGTGACAGCTCTTTTTATTTTTCTTACAATCAAATCAGGATCATCTAATAAGCTTATTAAATTATTCAGATTTGCATCTGATTTTGACATTTTTGAATTAGGATCTTGCAAACTCATTATTCTTGATCCTCTTTCAGGGATAAGTGGATCAGGAATTGAAAATGTAGGAGAGAATTTATTGTTAAATTTTTCCGCTAAATTCCTTGTAAGCTCAAGGTGCTGTTTTTGATCTGCCCCGACAGGCACTAAATCAGCATTGTACAGCAATATATCTGATGCCATTAGAACAGGATATGTAAATAAACCGGAATTTATATTTTCCTTGTTTTTTTTTGTTTTATCCTTAAACTGTGTCATTCTTGACAAATCACCTAATGGCGTAATAGTATTCAATATCCACATTAGTTCTAAATGCTCAGGAATATGTGATTGTATTGCTATGATACTCTTTTCTGGATCAATTCCTACTGCCAAATACTGACATAAATATGAATAACATCTTTTTCTTAATTCTGATGGCACTTGAGAAACCGTAATTGAGTGTAAATCGACTATTAGAAATATTGAGTTGTAATCTTCCTGAATTTTGATCCAATTTTTCATTGCACCAATATAATTTGCTATACATAATTCGCCTGAAGGCTGAATTCCAGATAATACGGTTTTTTTATTATTTTTCATTTAAAAATAAATATTGTTTCCATGAATTTTGATGCCTACTAATCTCTTTTTGAAAGTGAAAAATAAAATTAGGTTTAATTGGTTTTTTAATTAACTTCATATTAATTTTATTCAAGACAAAATTTCCTTTTTTAGAATTACAGGCCTTGCATGCTGCCACTAAATTTTTCCATGAATTTTCTCCCCCTTTATATTTTGGAATGACATGGTCTATAGTCAGTTTATTTGGAGAAAGCTTCTTGCCGCAATACTGACAAGTATAATTGTCTCTTCTTAAAATATTTTTCCTTGATAAAGCTATTTCAGAAAATCTATAATTAATATATTCTTTTAGCCTGATAATTGAAGGTAGATTAAGACTCATATAGGTTGATCTGATCTTAAAGGGATAATCATCTAAGCTGTCCACTTTATCACATAGCAATAAAATTATTGCTTTTTTACCAGAAACAAGCATTAGAGGCTCATAGCTAGCATTAAGCAATAAAACTTTATTATTTAAAAGTGCATCCATTAATTAAATTTTTCCATAAAAAATTTCTAGCCCATTAAATACAATGTTATAATCTAAATCGTTCTTATTAATAGAATCAACCTTAACTCTACCTGAACAATGAATTATCTTTTCACCCCCAACATATATACCAACATGCACAACGACACCTTCCTGTTTAAAGAAAATCAGATCTGCAATCTCTAGTTCACTTTTACTGATTTCTTCAACATAATTAAATTGATCTATACTATCTCTTGGTAGATTTACGCCAATTTCTGTATTATAAATAGTTTGGACAAAACCCGAACAATCAAAACCAAAAGCAGTCTTGCCTCCCCATAAATAACTCACGCCTAACATCATGAATGCAGCTTTCAAAACTTTAGTTCTTAGTTTTGCATTTAAATGAATAGTATAGTTTCGAATTTTTTGATTATTGATACTTTCAAAATTTATTTTTTCATAATCAATGTAAAATAAATTCTTTAAAGGGTCTTTTGAATAGTTTTTAGATTTAAATAGAGGAATTTTTGTGCCATATGATAAAAAATTCATAATTCTTTTATTGTTGCTAATGTTTTGATTTATTTTTATGAGCTTATCTTTAATAACAATAAATTCGTATTCCGAATTAACACTTAAATCGTCAACTAAATAAAAATTGTTTATCCAGCTTTCATAGTTATCACTTTGACGTATAAATGACCAATTATTCTTACGCTTAATTACTTTAACTCTTTCCCAAAAGAATCCTTGAGACACTACATTAGAATTGAAAAAACTTGGACTATCATATGTAGAAGCATAAAATGAATTAATTACTTTAAACATGAATAAATCAAATCAACTGTAAAAATTTTCTTTTTCCAATTTTAATTGTTTTTAATTTTAAAGTTGAAGCTTTAACTCTAAAATCATCAACTTTTTTTCCATCAACAGTTACAGCTCCCTGTTTGACTAGTCTTTTAAATTCAGATCTGCTACTGATAATTTTGCTTTTGACAATAGAATCAATTAAAAAATCTTTTTCAGTTATTGAAAAAGTAGGAATATTATCTGGTATATCTTTTTTTATAAAAAGATTGTCAAAATCAAGTTCTGCTTTATTTGCCTTTTCTCTACTATGATAAATTTCAACAATCTTTCGAGCTAATGATCTTTTCTCATTTCTCGGATCCCAAGACTCGCCCTGGGATCTTTTTTTAATATCTTTTACTTCTTTCAAGGAGCTCCAAGTGCAAAACTCAAAATAACGAAGAATTAATTCATCAGGAATAGATAAAATTTTTCCATACATATCACTTGGTTTCTCTGTTAATCCAATAAAATTATTTAAACTTTTAGACATTTTTTCTTTTCCATCAGTACCCTCGATAATAGGAGTTGTTATAACTACCTGGGGATTTATATTAAACTCACGCTGCAAATCTCTAGCCATCAATAGATTGAACTTTTGGTCAGTCCCACCTAATTCAATATCAGCTTTAAGATGAACGCTATCATAAGCTTGAGCTATAGGATACAAGAATTCATGTAAAAAAATTGGAATGCCACTTTTGTAACGCTTATTAAAATCTTCCCGCTCAATCATTCTAGAAACTGTAATTTTAGAGCATATATTAATTAAATTCAAAAAATCAATTTCTTTGAGCCATTTACTATTGTAAGCAATCCTAACATGCTTCATATCTAAAATACAACCTGCCTGATTAATATAAGTCTGCATATTTTCTTTAATTATTTTTTGATCAATTTGAGGCCTTAACTTATTCCTTCCAGAAGGATCACCAATCATAGCAGTAAAATCACCAATGAGTAGAGTAACATTGTGTCCTAAATCTTGAAAGTCTCGCATTTTTCGGAGAATTACACTATGACCTAAGTGCAGGTCTGGTCGACTAGGGTCACATCCACATTTTACTTCAAGTGGCTGTTTTGATTTTATTGAATTTTGAAGTTTAAGTTCTAAAGCATCATCTGGCAGTATCTCTTCTGTCCCTTTTCTGATAAGATCC
>NHIV01000027.1 GCA_002170735.1 bacterium TMED198
AGAAATATAATTTTATAATGTTAATTAAAATACATAATCAAGAAATAGAAATTTTAAATAATTCCAACCTTTTACACATTGGAAACTATCTTTGTTTTTTTTAAAGGATATTTCTTTATAAATGAACATTTTTTTCTAGAGATGAAGCTGTAGATTATTTGATAAAAAATATTGACTCATTTGATTCAAATGTAAAATTTGATCAGTTAAATGGAATCTTTTCATGTATGATAATAAACCTAGATATTAATGAGGCAGTATTGATTACTGATAGAATAGTTCCTTTAGGATTGTATTATTATTACACAGAAACTAGTTTAGTAATAATCTAATGAAGATATGAATAGTAAAAAATAATTTAAATCAATAAACAGTGCTAGAAAAAGTTTGAATATGTTGTATAAAATCTTCAACTCTTTTTTTATATGAATGAAACTTATGAGCATGATTAAATCCTGAAACTCTTATTTTTTCTCTAATATCATCCTGCCTTTTTTGAATCCAAAAGTTCAAAGTATTTTCTAGGTCTTGAATATCAAAGTAGATGCAGTGTTCATTGTCTTTATAAAAACTTTCTATTCCTTTAATTTTTTCAACTAAAGAAAAGCCACTACTTCCCATCATAATGTGGATTCTATTGCTCCAACAGTAGTCCGAGTTGTGATTGCCATGTAATATTAAGTTAACTTTTGCGAGATTCTTTGATATTAGATGTTGAGCAACAAAGGGTTTGACATTGTTGAATCCGTAATTTATAAACTTCTCAGTATCCTTGGTGTATATAACCAAATCAAATTGGTTATCAATTCTTTTTAACATTTTAATCCTATTTGAGTGGGTTTTTTCAAAGCTTCCAAAGAAGCTTACATCATGTTTATAATTTGGATTCTTATTTATTTTGCATGTCCTAGGCACTCCCTGATCAAGCCAAATTGGGTTTATTCCAGATTCTTCATAAATATTAAATTTTAAAACATCTTTGTTAAAAAAAATTGAAACTTTCTTAGCTATTTTATTGACTTTATATTTTCTTCTTATCGATATTGTAGCTGTATCAAAGTACCACCAATAAATATCAATTGAATGTTTGTTGGCATATTTAATAATTTTTTGTTCTTTCCATATAACTTTAAGAGAGCTGAAAATTATTCCATCTATATTTTTTTCTGCTTCAAATAATTTAGCATTAAAGCTTTTGCCTATAATTATTTCTATATTTTTCCCTCTCATTTCATTTATGATAAAAGATTCAGTTCTTGGGTTTGAAGAACTGTCAAAATTATTGGGGACTAAATAAAAAAATTTTTTCATCATGCCAATACATCTTCAATATCATTTTTGAAGGTTTTGATCAAAGCACCTAAGTATAGTGATGAGTTTTTTTTGAATTGGTTGATAAGTTCTTTATTTTTCACAAGTAGGGTGAAGTTGTCCAAAAATACTTTTTCTTCAACTTGGTAGATTGGTTGGTTGTTAATTTGGTCAATTTTTAAGCATGGAATGCATAGTCCATTCTCATTATGCTTAATTATTTCATTCATTGGAGATGCATCAAGTGTAATAGTTGGTACTCTACAATATAGTGATTCAAGTAGAGTGAGTCCATAGCCTTCAAACTTTGAAGGAGCTAGGTTTATATCATAAGATTTTATAAAGCTTTTATATTCATCTCTGCCAAATGTATCTGTAATGATCTCTACTCTAGAGTCATTAGTGAGATTTTTAAAATATTGTTTGTAAACACGTTTGGTCCACCTTCTTAATTTTGAGTTTAGTTTAATTGTGAAGAGGACATCTCTATCCTTATAGTTTTCTATCAATTTAACAATAGATTCAAGGTTTCTTCTATCGAGATAGCCACCAGTTCCTCCATTGAAAAGAACTCTAACTCTTTCATCTTGTTGAATAAGCCTTTCATCTGATATGGAGAAATCAGATAAGATCCATTGGAGGTATTTTATATTCTTGAGTCCGTCATCTAGACAGCCTTTATACGCAACTCGAGATTTAACATAAATAGTTTTAAAAAGACTATATAATTTTATTTTCTTGGGTTCATAGTATTCATAATTAATCATTAAATAAATATTTGAAGTTTTCAAGGAGATATTTGATAATTCTTTTTCAGGAAAAACCTCAAAACAGAAAATAATATCGTCAAACGATATTTGCTTGGCTATATCCTTAACTTGAATGAATTTACAATTCCATTCAATCTTTCTTTTAGTCCTGTAGCTAATATAAACATCTATATGTTTTTTTTCAGCCAAATCGTAGATACATTTGGCATCATAGCTAAGCCCTTGATCCATCCATGGTGTATATAGAATTATTTTTTTCATTATTTAACGAGTTAAGTCATCAATCCATAGAGCTTTATTTCTTGATGGGTTGTAGACTTTATTTCTATAATTTTTGCATTGATATTTTTTGCGAAATGCTTTTTTAAGTTTAGACTTTCTAAAAAAGTTTGATGTAAATAAACTCCATCTTTTACTGCAAGTATCAACAGTTTGAATTTCTGATGTATAGCATGCTTTTATGTTTTTATTTTGCTTAAAGTATTTAAACATTTTCCACCAAATATCAGAGTCTACTCCATTGGATAGGTCAATTGTCCACTCTCCATAGCCACCTATATTATTAAATATTTTTTTGTTTAAACCAAATGTAGTTCCTTGTACTCTATTGCTAGAGTAAGGTCGAGCTCTTCCATTTTTATCAATAACTTGACCAAAAATTATATTATATTGTTTTGATAGTTTTATGATGCTTGAAACACTTTTATTGGAAACAAAGTAGTTGTCATCATCTAAGAAAAAAATAAAGTCTGAAGAGCACTCATTTGCGCATATGTTTAAAATTCTTGGTTTATACATTTTATTGCTTTTTTTTGGAAGGATAATCCATCTATCTATAGTGCTCCCAATTTCTTTGTCATTATAATATTTTTCAAGAATTACATTAAATTCATTTTGGCTTAGCTCATGATAGGCCTCGTTATTATAAAACTTAGTGTTTTGGGATGATAAATAATCTGGTGAATAGTGAGAACCATCATCAGCAATAACAACCTCTAAATCATTAAATTGGCATTGGGATTTAATTGACTTAAGAGTTTTAATGAAGGCGTTTTTATATTCTATATTATTTCCTGGGTCAAAATGTGCAATAATAATTGAAAGCTGCATCGTTAACTTATATAGTTAGAAATAATATCAATGTCATCTTGAGTTGTAATTTTTAGATTCTCCTTTTCTCCTTCAAATATATTGGGTAAGTCATTAGGGAATAGAGAGATAAATGTGCCAATTTCATCAGTAGCGTCTTCATTAGAGTTTAAAATTTTTTTCAGTATGTCTCTTTTAAAGCCTTGAGGGGTCTGCATTTTAAATACATTCTTTCGATTTAGATTTTTATATTGTTCTTTATCAAAGTACACAATGGAGTCAGTTGAGGCTAAAGCTGGAGAAGTAGCGCTGAAAGAATTTAAATTTTTTATGCAAATGGAAATAATTTTATTTGATACCATTGGTCTTGCTGCATCGTGAATTAAGATATTTTTACTGTCTTTATTACAGCTTAAAAAGCCATTTTCACAAGATTTTCTCCTAGTTTTTCCTCCTATAGCCACGATGCAATTTGAATAGTTTTTAGATACATGGTCATACCATTCTTCACTTGTTACTATAATTATTTCATCAATTTTAGGATGATTTTTGAAAGTTGAAACTGAGAAGGATAAAATTTCTTTTCCTCTTAATTTTCCAAACTGTTTTGGAGTTTTGGATTTATATCTTTCACCTTTACCTCCAGCTAAAATTATAGCAGAGTTCATTTTAACTTTGAAGCTCGTACAATGCTGCGTACCTACCATTAAGATTTATCAATTCTTTATGCTTACCTCTTTCAATAATTTCTCCTTTTTCCATTACTATAATTTCATCGGCATTTTTTATAGTTGACAGTCTATGTGCAATAATTAATACTGTTCTATCTTTAACAAGGCTATCTATTGCTCTTTGTACTTTTTCTTCTGATTCAGAGTCTAAAGAGGAAGTGGCTTCATCAAAAATTAATATTTCAGGATTCTTCAATATAGCTCTAGCTATTGAAATTCTTTGCTTCTGGCCCCCAGATAACTTTACACCTCTTTCACCAACTATTGTATTAAACTGTTCTGGCAATTCATTGATAAAGTCTATTGCATTAGCATTTTTACATGCCTCAATTACATCCTTCTCTGACTTGTTTTTGCTTCCATACTTAACGTTGTTTAAGATCGTATCGTTAAATAGCATTACATCCTGAGTCACTATCCCTATTAAATCTCTGAGGCTGTTAATTTTTAAATCTTTAATGTCAATTGAATCTATAAAAATGCTTCCTTCAGAAACATCATAAAACCTTGGAATAAGATCAATGAAAGTAGACTTTCCTGATCCACTAGGCCCAACAATTGCATATGTTTTTCCCTTTTCTAATGATGTATTTATATTTTTCAGGACTTTTGTATCTTCAATATATGAAAAAGAAACTTCTTTAAATGAAATAGATTTATTAAAGGACTCTATTTTTTTTGCACCTTTTATCTCAATTATATCTGACTTTTTATCTAATATGCCAAAGACTCTACTTGCTGAGGCTAGTCCAGATTGTACATTAGTATTTACACCGCTAAGTTTTCTGATTGGCTGCAGCATTGCAAATAGGAATATTATAAACTTCATAAAATCATTTGGATCTAAGGCCTTGTAAATCAGGACCTCAGTTCCTCCAATCCATAGCAATAAAACTCCAATACATATTCCAATAATATCATTTGCAGGGGCAATAAGGAATCTAACCATATCAAGTTTAAAATAAAGCTTGAAGAACTTAAGATTCTCTTTTGCAAATTTCTTCATTTCTTGTGATTGCATTGAAAAGGCTTTAACAATTCTTATGCTTGATACAGTTTCTTGAAAAATATTTAAAATTCCAGCGTTTTGAATACTAGTTCTTAAAACTTTTCTTTTAATGCTTTGGCCAAGCTTAATTATTACAAATGCAGAAAAGGGTATTGAAATAAATGAAATAAGAGTAAGCTTTGAACTAATTGAAAATAGCATAATAGACATAACAATAATATTAATTGGCTCATTTATCATATTTTGTATTGTTTGGGTAAACGTTGTTCGCATGCTGCTAATATCACCCATAAAGATCGAACTGAGTTCACCTGTTTTACTTTTATCAAAGAATGATAGAGGAAGGCTTTGGATCTGCTGAAAATATTTATTTCTAAAGTCCTTAATCATTTTATTTTGGACATATGCCAAGGAAACATTATTTATATAATAGAATATATTCTTGAATATGAAGCATGAAACTAATACTATGCAAAGTGATTTTAGCTGAGTAATTGGGCTTGCATTGGGAATTAATAGATCTGAAATTTGGTTGTAGTAGCTGTAAATGCCTTTTGATTGATCAGCTACAAGAGCTAAAGTAGAATTTTCAGGCATCATAATTGAGCTAATAAGCGAGCTTACAATCCACAAAGAAAAGGTATTAAAAAATACAAAAAACAATGATGCTAAAATTGATAATATTACAAAAAATGAATATGGTTGAATATATTTTAATATTCTTTTATATAAGTTCAAAATCTACTCCTCTGCTCCAATTCTAACTATTTTATCTTTAGAGTCAGTAAGATCAATGATTGTTGATTCAATTCCACTTTGCATATTAATATCTTCAAAAAATAATATATTTGGGAATGAAGAAGCTATTTCATCATTTTTTGTTATTGACTTTTCTCCCTGCTTGTTTACGCTTGTTGTTGTTATAGGTTTATTAAATTGTTTAGTTAATTCTTTAGTGAATGGGTGATTGGCAATTCTAATTCCAATTTTTGATGATTTAGCTGTTAGTTCATTTGGTAGTACAGAGCCTTTCTTTTTTAGAAGGAAAGTGAATTTTCCTGTTGATTTGTCAATGATTTTTGTTTTCGTTTGCCTATCAATAATGCTGTATGAATCTACGACTTCAACTGAATGGATAATGATACTAAGAGGTTTATTTAATCTTCCTTTTAGATTGTTCAACTTAATAATGGCATCTTTATTTGTCGCATCAACACCAAATCCATATATTGTATTTGTAGGGTAAATGATTATTTTTCCTTGCTGTAGAGCTTCTAACGCAAATTTTATATTTTTAAAGTTAGCTTTATAGGTCATGGTTGTATATTTTTTTGTTAAACATACGGTGAAACCAAAAGTACTGACTTGGATACTTTTTTATTTCACTTTCAAGTAATTTACTATAGATTGAATTAATTTTATTAATTATCATTAAATTTTCAACTTTGTCCTGCTTACTATACTCATGGAGCGGAAGAATTCGTATGTTGTAGTTGTAATCTTTATCGGCTAAACACTGAATATATAAAATAGGTTTTTTTGTTTGCAGATGAAATAAAGAGGCTCCTTTTGGAATGTTAATCTTTTGGTTGAATAGTTTAACCTCGATGCCTCTTTTACCTGCATTTTGATCGCTACCCAATGCAAGAAACCTATTTTTAATTAATGAGTTTTTCATTGTTTCAATTGGACTTTTTTTAGGTATTAATTCAACACCTTCAAAGCCTCTTGCCCAATGAAAGAATTTATTGAATGATGTACTTGATTGACTTTGTACTACAACACTTAATGGTAATTGATTAAAATGAAAGAATGGAGTTATCATTTCCCAATTTCCCATATGTGATGCCATTAAAATGCATCCATTGATATTATTTAGCATTGTTAGGGATGAACTGTCAATTTTAACAATTTTTTCAAAGCTTTTTTTATTTAAATAATGCATCTGCAAAAAGTCTAAGAAAACAATAAAGAAATGAGCATATGACTGCTTAATGAAATGGTTTATTTTTTTTGTTGAATAATCAGGAAAGATTAACTCTAAATTCTTATGTGCAACTTTTTTTCTTATTGGGGTAAAATAAAAAAAGAATAGACCTAAAATTTCCCCTGTCAAAACAAGAAGTTTTCTAGGGAAAATCGAAAAAAGTAGGCCTAATAATTTTAAAAAAGATAGCATGGATTAAGCATAGATAATTAGCTTTACGTACTATAATTTAAGGGTTATTCTACAATTATGAATTATGATTTTTTACCAAAGTATTTGAGGGTCTATGTTGTGCAGCAAGAATATGCAAATTATTCTTCCGTTGACCATGCGACATGGAGGTTTATTCTAAAGATTTCTAAGAACTTTTTTATTTCAAATGCTCATTCTGCTTACTTGAAAGGCCTTCAGGAAACAGGTATTACAGAGGATGAGATACCAAGAATTAAGGAAATAGATAGAAAGCTTCAAAAGTATGGTTGGCGAGCTGTGTGTGTAAAAGGATTCATTCCTCCATTAGTTTTTATGGACTTTCAATCTAGGGCTATATTGCCAATTGCCGCTGATATGAGGAGTCAGGAACATCTGACATATACACCTTCTCCAGATATTGTTCATGAGTCTGCAGGCCATTCTCCTATAATTATTGACAATGATTACAGTGATTATCTGCAATCTTATGGATCTATTGCAAGGAAGGCAATTTATTCTAAAGAAGATATTGATGTTTATATGGCAATTAAGAAATTATCGGACATAAAGGAAGATCCAAACTCCAAAAATATAGATATAAAGAATGCTGAAGATAGTTTAAAGAATGCCTACGATTCAATAAGGTACACAAGTGAAGCTGTTATGCTTTCTAGAATGAATTGGTGGACTGTTGAATATGGTTTAATCGGAACTAAAGACGATCCTAAGATATATGGAGCCGGATTACTATCTTCTGTAGGAGAGAGTGAAAATTCATTAAGTAGTAGAGTTGATAAAATTGATTTTAGTAAAGAGTGTATGAACTATGATTATAATATTACAGAGCAACAGCCACAGCTATTTATAATTAATAGTTTTAAGGACTTACAAGAGGCTTTAAAAGATATAGAAAGTAAGATGACTTTTAATAAACCTGTAGAGTATGGTTTAGATCGTGCGCTTGAAGCAAGAGCTGTATGTACCATTGAGCTTGATGGAAATCTTCAAATCTCTGGAATTGTTAGCAAGGTATTTAGTAGAGTTAACAAGATAAGTTACATTCAATTTAAGGGACCCACTCAATTATCACATTTATATAGACAAATTCCAGGTCATGGTGGGGATTATCATAGTGATGGATACGGAACGCCCATTGGAAAAATAGAATTTTTGAATAAAAGTCTAAATAAATTAAGCGCTCAGGAATTGGATGATTTAGGGGTATGTAAAAATAAAAACGTAAATTTAAAGTTTACAAGTGGAGTAGTAGTTAATGGCAGAGTAGCTGATTTAAACTATATTGAAAATGTTTTATCCATTGTGCAGCTTGAAAATTGCAAGGTTACTTTAGATTCTAAAATACTATTTGATCCATCTTGGGGTAAGTTTGATTTAATCTGTTCGGGTAAAGTAGAATCCGTTTATGGTGGGCCAGCAGATATTAATAGGTACATAAAGTTCATGCCAGAGATGGTCGAAGGAAATAAAAATAGCAAGAAAAGAAAAATTGATAAATCTCTTGATGATCTATATTTAGCTGTTAAAAATCATAGAAAAAAAGCAGAGGTAGATGTTGATTTTTTAGAAAAAATTTATAATCAATCAGTAAGGAATTATTCTCAACACTGGTTGATTTTATTTGAAATTTTAGAAATTATAATTAAAATAGATTGTACCTTAAAAGAAAAAATAATAAATCATTTTAAAAAATCTATCCCTAACAATTCTGACTTGTATAGAGCTATTCAAAGAGGTATTGATATTTTACATAGTTAAAATATAGTTTGGAAAGGATTTGTCGTCAATCTTAAATTAATACGATAAAATATATCGTATTAATGTTAAAAATAACAAAAAAAATAGAATATGCACTAATTGTTCTTAGACATTTAAATGAGCACAAAGAGAATGGAGCGTCTTACTCAGCAAAAGAAATTTCTTCACTTTATTATCTGCCTTTAGAGAATTTAGCAAAAACGATGCAAAATCTTGTTAAACTTAACTACCTTACTTCTTTCAAGGGAAGTAAGGGTGGCTATAGAATAAATGAAAAGTTAGATGATACTAGTCTAGGAGACTTTGTTGAATCTTTAGAAGGCCCTATTGGTCTAGTAGATTGCATGTTGGAAAAGAATTGTTTGGTTGAAGAAAATTGTAATATCAAATCTCCTATAATAAGAGTAAATGATAATTTAAAATATGCACTCTCTTCAATTCCAATGAGTGATATTGTCAAATAAAGAGAGAGGGGAAAATGGAATCAAAAAATACATTGAATGAAGAAATTAAATTAACTGATAAAGCTGCTAAGAGAGTTAAAGCTATCTTAAGTTCTGAGGATAAGGATGGTTTTGGTCTTAGAGTTAAGGTAGATGGAGGTGGTTGTTCAGGTATGTCTTACAATATGAGCTTTGATGATAAAGAGGACGAGTTTGATAAAGTTTTTTATTCAAATGGAATCAAAGTTGTATGTGATTTGAAGAGTTGGTTATATGTAAAAGGAACTATTGTGGATTTTTCAAATGACATGCTATCAGGTGGATTTAAAATTGAGAATCCTAATGCAAATAGAACTTGTGGATGCGGAACAAGTTTTTCGGTATAAAATATGAAGACTGAAGAAATACAAGTAAATCAATTAGCAGATAAAAAATATAAATATGGATTTACAACGAACCTGGAACAGGAGTCAATTCCACCAGGACTAAATGTTGATGTAATTAAGTTTATTTCGCAAAAAAAGAAGGAGCCCTCTTGGATGCTAGATTGGAGGCTTAAAGCGTATGAGCATTGGTGTGGCATGGATGAACCAGAGTGGGCAAATATATCTTACCCCAAAATAGACTATAATTCAATAATTTACTATTCAGCCCCTAAATCAAACAAGGATGGCCCAAAGAGTTTAGATGAAGTTGACCCAAAGCTTATTGAAACGTATAATAAATTAGGGATTCCTTTAGAAGAACAAAAAGCTCTTGCAGGGGTTGCTGTAGATGCTGTTTTTGATAGTGTTTCTGTAGTAACCACATTCAAGGAATCACTTGAAAAGGCTGGAGTTATATTTTGTCCAATTTCTGAAGCGATAGAAAAACATCCAGAGTTAATTAAAAAATATTTAGGATCGGTAGTACCTCAAACAGATAATTTTTTTACAGCTTTAAATTCAGCAGTGTTTAGTGATGGGTCTTTTGTTTATATTCCGAAAAATACAAGATGCCCTATGGAGCTATCTACTTATTTTAGAATAAATGCAGCTAAAACAGGTCAGTTTGAAAGGACATTAATTGTAGCAGATGAAGGCTCGTATGTTAGTTATCTAGAGGGCTGTACGGCTCCAATGCGAGATGAAAATCAATTGCATGCAGCTGTAGTAGAGCTAGTTGCTTTAGATAATGCTGAAATAAAATATTCAACAGTTCAAAATTGGTATCCCGGAGATGAAAATGGTAAGGGTGGTATCTACAATTTTGTGACCAAAAGGGGATTATGCCAAGGCAAGAACTCTAAAATTTCGTGGACACAAGTAGAAACT
>NHIV01000028.1 GCA_002170735.1 bacterium TMED198
GGATGTTCTAGTAGCGAATTCACACAGTGCTGTTAGCGTGAATCAAGCCAGCAAGTTTGAGCTATCATCTGCTTATCCAAACCCATTCAATCCAGTGACTTCTTTTGTATTATCAGTAGCGGATGATGTGAACGTTTCAATCGTAGTTTACAATGCAATGGGTCAAAAGGTTGATGTTCTAGCAGATGAAGCTATGAGTAGGGGTATGTACAGCTTTAATTGGAATGCTAGTAGCATGTCAAGTGGGGTGTACTTTATAAGAGCTCAGTCAGGTTTTGATGTGTCAACACAGAAAATAGTTCTTATTAAATAGTTTTTTTAGATTTTATCCCTCCCTGCGTTATGAAGAAATGGGCCTGGCATCAATATAGCTAGGCCCTTTTTTTCAGTCAATCTTATCTAATCAAATTCTAACATGTTTCTAATACTTGATATCATCTCAAACAATAGATTTACCATTATTAAATTGTAATATTCATAAAAATGATAAAACTTTACGCACTTTTTTTATTAAATCTTTCCTTGTTATTTTCAATTCAGATTACGGGGAAGGTTTTGGATTCAGGGTCTAATATTCCTTTAATTGGGGCTAACGTCTATATTGAAAATACTGAGTTTGGAGCTGCTACTGATATTGACGGTTATTTCGTAATTGATGGAGTTGAGCCTGGTGAATATAAAATAATTGTTTCATACATCTCATATAAAACATCCATAGAAATGTATACTATTGATGAAAATAATACAGATTTTATTTTTCTACTAAAAGAGGATTCACTTAAGGGCGATGAGATCAAAGTTATAGGAAAGATAAAAAAAAGTAATGAATACAAAAAGATCAAAGAACAAAAAGAGTCAAAGGATATATTAAGTACTTTTTCTGCATCTGAAATTAGAAAGAGCGGTGATTCAAACGCAGCTCAAGCTTTGAAAAGAATAACCGGGGTAACAGTAGTAGAAGGTAAAAATGTTGTTATTAGAGGTCTTGGTGATAGGTATACCCAAGCAAGAGTTAATAGTTTAATAATGCCGAGCACTGATCCAGATAAAAGAACGTTGCCTCTTGATCTTTTTTCAACTAAGGTTATAGAAAAGGTCAATGTTTATAAGAGTTACCATCCTAAGCTTCCTGGTAACTTTGCTGGTGGCTCAGTTGATGTTATAACAAAGTCATATCCAGATGATTTCATGCTAAAGTTTAGCCTTTCTAACTCTAGCAATTCAGAGTTACAGCTAAGTGATATAGTTCTATCTAACAATGGATATGTAAGCGCAAAAGGAGACTATTCACAATTTAATCTCGACCTTTCTGTGGATGCTTTTGGCTCAAATTATATTTTTGAAACAACTCCACAGTTTTTCAGTGATTATCATGAAACATCTAATGACATGGAAGATGAAATATTTGATAACTTTTTGTACAATAGTAAATATGATAGCAATGCAGATTTTCTGAGCAACTTTTATACTTCAGATGATGAATACTGGAAGTATTTTTATTATTTAAAGTTATCTGATAGCTCAAAGGATCTTGCTGGATCATACAAGAGAAACCAAATTAATTCCAGTGATCTAAATCTATTTGGTATTCAGCTTCCAAGCTCACCAATATCTTTTTCATTTATGAATGGTAACAAGTTCAGATTGGGCAGATTTATAGAGTATGGTTACTTTTTAAATCTTAGTTACGCAAATAAATTTTCAACGGAATCTGAGATTATCAGCGAATACGCTAAGATTGGGGATTTATATAGAGCTCAGTATAACCTAGTTCAGGAAAAGCATAGTTTTAACACTAATCTTTCAAGTCTTTTAAGCACAGGAATAAAATTCAAGCTAAATAGAGATAATTATATGAAGATAGATTATAACTACATGGATATAATAACTTCTAAGAATGAGTCTATGAGAATAGAAAGCAATGAAACCTATTATGAGTTAGATAATGGAGGTTTATCTCTATCTGACAAAATATCACAGAAGTCAATTAGTTCTCACCATATTATATTTGATATAGGTTACAGGCTTAATAAAAAAATTGATTTTCAGGTTGATGTTTACTACAATGATAGCAAGTCTAATCTTAATATGCCAGATATGAAACAACAGACTTATCATAAAAATATTTATATTGGAAATAATATTTGGGACCAAGCTGAAGAGTTTAATGATCTGAATGGAAATGGTCAATGGGATAATGCAGAACAATATATCGATCTAGGAAATGGTCAATGGGATAATGGGGAGTTATTTGTTGATCAAGGTAATGGTTACTGGAACGTAGGCGAAAATTTCAGTGACAATGGGGTGTACAATTCAGATTCAGGATCCTACATTGGAGGGGGTAATGGAGCTTGGGACTTTGCTGATCTTGATGGAGATGGGTTGTGCAACAATTCTTTAGATCAAAATGGAGATGGGATTCCTGGAAGTTTTGCGGATCAGGAGTGTGAAAACTGGAACGAATTAGGTAATGGTATCTATGATGAGGGAGAAAATTTTGTCGATTTAGGAAACGGTATCTATGATGTGGGTGAAGAGTTTATAGATACAGGGTTAATGAACGGTACATGGGATGGCCCAGAGACTTTTGTAGATTTAAATGGTGATGGGGTTTGGAATGATGCCGAACAATTTGTAGATACAAACAGCAATGGAGTTTGGGATGAAGGGGAGGAGATAATACAAGATCGCATAGACTACAATAACGAAATGTATAGGTACCTATCTCTAGTTGAAGGGCAAGGAGAGAATGGTGTCAAGCCAACAAAACGAACCTGGATATATGGAGGTGAAGATCAAGAGAGCTATGGTTATAACTCTAGTATTAATTATCAATTAAACAAGGATTTAAATTTAAGCTTTTTGTTTGGATACGATGATTTGCTTAAAAGCAGATCCTTCAGCAAGAGAGAGTTTACAATGGGTACTAACTCTCAGAGTGTAATTTTTAATAGTATTTTTAATCCCAACAACTTACATGAAGGGGCAATTTTTGATCAAGAAGATAAATATTTTTCTATTTCATTTAATGAAGCATGTGAATGCTTTGTTAGCCATGATGGCCTTTATATGATGGAAAGCTCTTCCCTTGCCAGTAACAACTCCTACAGAGTCTCTGAAGGTACATATGGTAGATATTTTCTTTTTTCAATAGATAAAAAATACTTTTTAGGGCTGGAAGGTTTTACCTTTAGCTCTGGGCTTAGGTATGAGAAATATGATCTCAAAATGCAACCTTTTAATACAGTTACAGGGGAGCTCCTATGGAGAGCTTCTAGCAAGAATGGAGTTTATGATAAAGTAGAGCCGTACCTTGATGGTAACGAAAATGGGCTTTATGATCCAGGGGAGTCTTTCTTAGATTTAAACAACAACAATGCATGGAATCCTGAAGAAGAATTTGAAGATTTAAATCAAAATGGTGTTTGGGATGACGGGGAGAGCTTTGTTGACCAGCATGCTATAGTGCTTATAAATTCAAATAAAAATGAAAAGACATACCTACCCGCATTTAACTTGATTCTTTCACAGAATGATCTTTTTAAGTATAGATTTTCATACTCCAACACACTTGCAAGGCCTCAGTACAGGGAGTTAGCTCCAACTAAATATGAGGAGTTCTATAGCGATAGAGCAGTTGAAGGAAATCCGTATTTAAAAACTACAAGAATTAGCAATATAGATTTTAGGTTTGAGTTCTATCCCAATAAAACTAACATGTACTCTTTTGCAATCTATAGAAAATTTTTCAAGGATCCAATAGCTCTAGTTATCAGGCCTGGATCCAGCCATAACTATATATCATACTCTAATTCTAAAAGTGCAAACCTACTTGGTTTAGAGGTTGAGATTATAAATAAGATCAATTTTATTCCTATAGAATATGGAAAGTTTTCAATTGGATCCAACCTCTCTTATATTAAAAGCAGTACAGAGTCCTATAATAGCTTTGTAAGCTATATGGGTGACACTTTGACCAATATTTCAAATAAAAAGGTTAGGCCTATGATGGGCCAATCAGATATAATTTTTAATGGAAATCTTGGTTGGAGTAGTTTGAAAAATATTCTGGAGTTCAACTTGGCACTCAGCTACAACTCAAAGAGATTACTATATGTTGGTGATGGAGAAATTTCAGATGAGTATGAGTACCCAAGACCTAGCTTAAACTTTACTTCAAAGTATACCATTAGAGGAATTGAGCTATCTTTCAAGGTAAAGAATCTACTTGACTCTGAAGTTCTTCTTGGGATTGAAAATAATGATGTAAATACAATATATTATACAAAAAGGTTTAAGCCTGGTATAACTTATAACTTTAGTTTTGGGTACAGCCTTTAGATAATAGCATATCAATCTCATACAAAATGTTACAATAAAGGCTATTGGTTTTTGATGAAAAAATTATACTTTCCTTTTAATTTAATTTTCATGAGGGGATTCAAAGGTTTTAAATATCAAGTTGTTCCTCCTAGTTTAATTTGATATTTATACACTGAGCAAACCTTCTTCCCCTCACCTAAGCATTTTTAATTAGCGATGAGAAAAACTATATCTTAAATATATTGGATTATATGGTAGAAGGTAAAATTTTAGTAACTGGAGCGACAGGATATATTGGTGGTAGAATTGTGCCTGTACTTCTAGAAAATGGATTTTCTATTAGAGTGCTAGCTAGGAATCCAAAAAGACTACAGAATAAGCCATGGTATGATGATATAGAAGTTTTTGATGGAGATGTTTTAAATAAATCATCGATGGTTGGATTGTTTGAAGATGTAGACACTGCGTTGTATCTAATACATAGCATGGCAAGCTATGATGACTTCGATAGCACAGATATCAAGGCTGCAAAAAATTTTAGCAGCATTGCAAAAAATGAAGGCCTAAAAAGAATTATATATCTTGGAGGATTGGCTGACAAGAACAGCAATCTATCGAAGCACCTAAGCTCAAGAATAGAGACCGGTGATGAGCTGAGAAACTCTGGAATAAACATCATTGAATTTAGAGCAAGCGTCATTGTAGGCTCTGGTAGCTTATCATTTGAAATGATAAGGCATTTATCTGAAAGGCTCCCAGTTATGATTTGCCCAAAGTGGGTTTATACTAAGACTCAACCAATTGCAATTAGAAATGTTTTAGACTACATATTGAAAACAATTCAGCTCAAACTAAATAAAAACTATATTTTTGAAATTGGCGGAAAGGATGTTTTGAGCTATGGAGATATGATAAAAGAATATTCAAGTGAAAGAAAATTAAACAGGTTTCTAGTTCCCATACCCTTTTTAACTCCCAACCTATCGTCCTATTGGGTCCACTGGACCACCCCTCTTTCAGCAAATATAACACGTCCTCTTGTAGAGGGCCTAAAAAATGAAAGCATAATTAAGAAACATATTAAAGAAGATTTTTTTAAAAACATTAAGCTTCTAAACTATAAGGAGGCTGTTTCTGAGGCCTTGAAATGCTTAGAAACTGAGAACGTTGCAACATCTTGGTCGGACTCAATCAGCTCAAGCAAAGGAAGAGATGGTCAAGAGCTTGAGCTTCAATCAAAAGAAGGAATGATAGTTGAGAGTAGAAAAATATTGATTAATGCAACCGCTGAAAAGATATATATGTTTCTGTGTTCTATTGGAGGAGACAAGGGCTGGCTCTATGCCAATTTTTTATGGGTAATTAGAGGGTATATTGATCTGCTTCTAGGAGGGGTTGGCCTTCGAAGAGGGAAGAGGAATCAAACAAAGATTAATCAAGGAGATGCACTGGATTTTTGGAGAGTTGAAAGGATTGAGTCTAACAAGCTAATTAGGCTGAAGGCAGAGATGAAGCTGCCGGGAGTGGCGTGGCTTGAATATAAAATTGATGACAACTCTAATTTAATTCAAACTGCATATTTTGCACCTAAAGGCCTGCTAGGCTTAACTTACTGGTATAGCTTGTACCCAATACACAAGATTATTTTCAGAGGGTTGCTAAACTCTATTAAGCTAAATGTTGAAAAGAAAAAATGAATTTTATTAAGCCAAAGATTGTCGTGAGTAAGTGTTTAGAGTTCGATGCCTGCAGGTACGATGGTCAATTAATCACAAATAAATATATTAAGATGCTAAAAGAGTTTATTGATTTTATTCCCGTATGCCCAGAGGTTGAGATTGGACTTGGGACTCCTAGAGATACTATCAAGGTTGTCAATAACAAGGATGGAAAAATTTTGTTTCAGCCAAGTACAAACACAGACCTAACCAAAAAGATGAAAACTTTTTCAGATGCGTTCTTAAGTCAGCTCGAAAACGTAGAAGGCTTTATACTAAAATCTAAATCACCATCTTGTGGCTTGAAGTCAGCTAAGATGTATGTAAGTAAAAACAATTCTCCATCGATGGGGGCTGGAGATGGGCTGTTTGCTGAGCAGGTTAGAAATCGATTTCCTGATTTTCCATCTGAAGATGAGAAAAGGCTAAACAATGTTTTTATAAGGGAGCATTTTTATACTACAATCTTTACCATTGCAGATTTCAGAGGCGTTGATACTATGAAAAAAATGTACGAATATCATTCGAGGCACAAGTATTTGTTCATGTCATACAACCAAGCTTTGACTATAAAGATGGGAAGAATTGCTGCTAACAGTAGTGGCGATAAATTTGAAAAAGTTCGAGCAGAGTACTTTCAAGAATTGTTGATAATGTTTAAAAAAAGAGCTAGATACACCTCAAACATTAATATGTTGATGCATGTAATGGGGTATTTTAAAAGCGATGTTACATCAAACGAGAAAGAGCATTTTTTAAGTTTATTGGAAACATATAGACAAAAAAAAATTCCACTATCAGCGCTCACAAGCGTTCTATTTTCATGGGCAACAAGGTTTAACAACCGGTACCTCCTTAACCAAAGTCTTTTCAGTTCCTTTCCAATGGAGCTAATGGGCCAGGCCAAGTCAAGGTTCTTGTAGGCGACTTTAATGTCGACATTGTAAAACTATGTAATTTCATTTGTTGTGAAGGGTGTATGTTCGATAAATTTCAATTGGGTTTATTTGTCTGTTATTACTAAAGGGTGTAGTCAGTGAAAGTTTTTGTTAGAACAGTATTGAGTGTCTTGTGCCTGTCTATCTTGTTTCCTAGGGGGTACTTCATATACAAGTTTACCATTGACAGCTCTGATTTAATTACACTTGAGAAAATTAAATTTGTAGACTCCGTTCTAAAGCCACAGATTAATGATAAGGCTGTAAAAAGTCCTATAGTCTTCAACATTAAAGACGATTCAGGCAAAACTCTTTTTCAGGGAGAAATTCCAGATCCTCGAATGATTCATCATGAGGACTTTAGCGGATCATATCCATTGAGGCATGATTTTGTAATGGAGAAGTCATCCTTTGTTATCAAGTCTCCTGTTATCAATAATCAAAACAAGATTGAGTTTTATAGGTATGGTAATAGTTCTTCTAATAAAAAATTATTAAAGATTCATTCAGGCTTGGAGCTAAAAGTTGACTAGTTCTTTCAATCAATATATTAAAATATTTCTATCTATATTTTTCTTGTTCAGCCTAACTAAGGCTGAAGTTTTTCCCGTTGCCGATATTATGGTAAACGGGTCCCAAGACTCAAGGGTCAATATTGTTTTTCTTGGAGATGGGTATACGGCTCAAGAGATGAGCAGCTATATTAATGATGTTGAGGAGGTTGTGGATGGTCTATTTAATACTGTTCCATATTCAAACTATATAAACCATTTTAATGTGTTTGCCGTTGAAGTTCCCTCTAACGAATCTGGTACGGATCATCCTGGTACTGCATCTGACTGTGGAGGAGAAGCTGGTAACGTGTTCTATGCTGACACCTATTTTGATAGTTCATTCGACCTCTATGGTATACATCGACTTTTATATATTCAAAATACATCAGCTGCGTTTGATGTTTTGATGGACAATGTTCCCAACTGGGACATTGTTTTTGTTATGGTGAACACTACAATGTATGGAGGCGCGGGTGGGAGCTTTGCTGTTTTTTCTAGGGCCGAATCAAGTACTGAAATTGCGATACATGAAATAGGCCACTCGTTCGTTGGACTCTCAGATGAGTACTGGGCAGGCTTCCAGTATGCGAATGAAAACACCAACATGACTCAAGAGACAGATCCAAGTGTTGTACGTTGGGAGTCATGGATGAATGAAAACGGAGTTGGTATCTATCCATACGAATCTCCAGGATCTGACTGGCATAGACCCCATCAAAACTGTAAGATGAGATATCTTGGTCCTCCATTTTGCTCTGTATGTTCAGAGAATACAGTTAAAACTATTTATTCCACTGTAAATATGATCGAAGGCTATTACCCACCTAATAATAATATTTTTATAGAGGCAGATGGAGTTGAGTTTTTCAGTGTAACTCCCATACTTAACTCTCCGAACTATATTTCAACAGGTTGGTACCTAGATGGGGAGTTGGTATCGCAGAACAGCTCATTTGAGTTGGATGCTACAATGTATACAGGTGGCCAGTATCAACTAAAGGTGCTGGTAGAGGACTTTACGGATTTAGTAAGAAATGACTCTTCAAATATTTTGAAGTCTGAGATTCAGTGGGGCCTTGAAATAGAAGATATTTTAGTTGGAGATATAAACTTTGATGGAGTAATTAATATTCTTGATGTTGTGCTTGCTGTTAGCACAGTCCTAGACAATCAATACAATCCTGCTGCAGATCTTAACTCAGACGGTGTGGTTGATGTTATTGATATAGTTCAAATTGTTAATATTGTTATCAACATTAGTACTATAAAAATATAATTGAATAGATTTTAAATAGATAAAAAATGAGGTGAAAATGACGTTGTTTGAAAAATTAAATTTGTTGTGGAAGTTTTTATTCTTGGCCGTTTTTACATATGGGGTTGTATCGCTTACATGCTGCGAGAAAAACTGCTCCTCTTCTAACAAGTGCACCAAGTCTGAGTACAGCCAGACAGACAAGGACTGTGGCTAGTTGTCAGAAAGATTCTGCAGCAATAGATTCTCTAATAAAGTGATTCAGTCAAATTTAATAGTAGGTACAAGCGTATCATGAAAGTTGCAATAGTAGGAACAGGTATTTCAGGCTTAACATGCGCCTACATTCTAAACCGCAAGCATGAAGTAACCATGTTTGAAAAGAATGACTATATAGGAGGGCATACCCATACTCACCGTGTTAAAGACGGAGAGTCTGAGGTTGCTGTTGACTCAGGATTTATTGTTTTTAATGAGAAGACATACCCCAACTTTATTAAGCTTATGGATCAACTCAATGTTGATCGAAAAAAAACATCGATGGGTTTTAGTGTTAAATCTATTTCAAAGAATCTAGAGTATGCGGGTAATTCCTTGAACTCTGTGTTTGCTCAAAGGCTAAACTTTTTGCGCCCATCGTTTTTGCTGATGGTTTATGATATCTTAAGATTTAATAAAAAAGCAAAAAAAGATTTAGATTCCCTAGGCACTTCTACTACTTTAGGAGAATATCTTTCTAAAAATAAATTTTCAAATCCATTTATTGAAAACTACATTGTGCCAATGGGCGCGGCTATTTGGTCTACACAGGCTGACTCTATTTTGCAAATGCCTGCGTTGTTCTTTATACGCTTTTTCAAGAACCATGACCTCCTTCAGATTGCAGATAGGAGCAACTGGTGGGTCATCGAAGGAGGCTCTAGTCAGTACGTTTCAAGAATGGTAAAAGGCTTTAGGTCTAAGATTCGCTTGAACTCATGTATAAAATCCATAAAGAGAACTGGGAAAAAAGTTCTGATTTTGAGTGAAAACGATTCGAAGGGCGAGGAATTTGATAAGGTCATAATTGCAACCCATAGCGATCAAGCATTAAAAATGTTGGACTGCCCCACTAAGGAGGAGGCCCAGGTGCTTGGAGCTCTACCTTATCAGAGGAACTCAGGGTTGCTACATTCAGATGAATCTGTTCTTCCTTCAAGGAGGCTGGCGTGGTCTAGCTGGAACTATATGCTTGATAAAAATTCCAATCAGCCTGTTGCCTTAACCTACAACATGAACATACTTCAGGGCTTGGAAGCTAGTAAAACATTTTGCGTTACGCTTAACAGCAACGAATCAGTTAGCGCTGATAGAGTAATTAAAGAGCTGGACTATGAGCATCCATTGTTTACAATAGAGGGCTTCAAATCTCAAAAAAGAAAGTCTGAGATCAGTGGAAAGAACAATACATACTACTGCGGCGCATACTGGCACAACGGCTTCCATGAAGATGGAGTTGTGAGCGCTCTGGAGGTTTGTTCTCAATTTGGTTTAGAGCTATGAGCATTTCAAATGGAAACTATATCTACTCTGGAACTATTATGCATAGAAGGTTCACACCCTTCCCTCATCAGTTTAAGTATAAAATTTTTATGATGTACTTTGATGTTTCTAAAGCTGAGACTATTCTGAATAGGCCCTGGTTTTTCAGAGTGAACAAGCCTTCAATTGCTTCTTTTTATAGAAAGGACTATCATGGAGACTCCAATCTGTCGCTTGATGAATCTGTAAGGAGTACAGTATATAAAAAAACAGGCAGAAAGCTTCAAGGGCCAATTAGAATACTTACTCATTTGCGTTACTTTGGCTATTGCTTCAACCCGGTTAGCTTCTATTATTGTTTTGATAAGGAAGACAATGAGGTCGAGTTGATTATGGCTGAAGTTACAAATACTCCCTGGCAGGAGAGGCATTCTTATATTATTTCAGATAAAAGGGAAAAGAATCAATCTTTAACTGCTGATTTGAAAAAAGAGTTCCATGTAAGTCCATTTTGGGGTATGGACCATGATTATAAATGGATTTTTTCTAAACCAGATGAAAAATTAGCCGTAAACATGAAAAATTTTAAGGATCAGGGCAAGGTGTTTGATGCCACCTTAATACTAAGTCGCAATGAACTAAACTTGAAAAATTTTTTCATGCATGTCATGGCTTTCCCCTTAATTACACTTAGAATAGTTTTTCGGATTCACTGGCAGGCAGCAAAGCTTTGGTTTAAAGGCGCGACATTTTTTACTCATCCATCAAAAATAAACTTAAACAAGGAATGACAATGAAAGTTAAGAGTAGGGTTGATTTATCTGTTGAGAAGTTTTCAAAAAATAAAAACTCTGGTTTTTTATCAAAAGTTTTTAAAAAAACAATCATCAAAAAATTTAAAAATATAGAGATCGGTCATATTACTTTAGTTGATAAGGATGAGGTCTATACTTTTGGGGATTCATCTAGCAGTATGAAGGCAAAGGTCGAGGTTCTATCTTCAGACTTTTATGTAATGCTCGGAAGCGGAGGCTCTTTAGGAGTTGCTGAGGCATACGCCGCGAGCACATGGAGGTCAGATGATTTAGTGATGCTTATTCGAATTGTAATAAAAAACACATCTTTAATGAACCAGCTTGAGTCTGTATGGGCAAGGCTTCTTGAACCTCTTAATTCATTTTTGCATTGGAGAAGAAAGAACTCATTAAGCGGAAGCAAGGAGAATATTCTTGCTCACTATGATTTAAGTAATGATTTCTACAGGCTCTGGCTGGATAGAACAATGACCTATTCATGTGGTATATTTAATGATAAATCAAGCTCAATGGAAGACGCCTCAATTGAAAAGCTTGATAGAATTTGTAGAAAGCTAAATATTAGCCCAGAAGACTCTATATTAGAAATTGGAACGGGGTGGGGAAGCTTTTCTATTCATGCTGCTAAGAAGTATGGATGTAGCGTGACTACCACGACTATATCAGATGCTCAGTATAAGTTTGCTTTACAAAGAATTAAAGATGAAGGTTTGACTGATAAGGTAAGGCTTTTAAAAGAGGACTATAGAAAATTATCAGGAAAATTTAACAAGGTCGTGTCCATTGAGATGATTGAAGCTGTAGGTCATGAGTTCGTTCCTCTTTACTTTAAAAAGGTTTCATCTTTGCTTAAGAACGATGGATTATTTGCAATGCAGGGTATTACATATAACGATCAGAACTTTGATGTTTACAAGAAGTCAGTAGATTTCATTAAAAAATATATTTTTCCTGGTTCTTGCTTGATATCAATTGCTCAGGTAGCTGAAACGATCAAGACAGATACCGATTTGTCGTTAGTTGATCTCGAGGATATTACAGTTCACTATGCTAGAACCCTTAAGGCATGGCGCTTAAAATTCTTAAAAGAGTTAGATAAAGTTAAAAAAATTGGATTTTCAAATGAGTTTATAAATATATGGGAGTTTTATTTTGTTTATTGCGAGGCTGGCTTCTTGGAAAGGAACATTGGTGACTATCAATTTGTTTTTTCAAAGCCTAGTCGAAGCAATATTCAAATAGAATATTAATTATGATGCAAAATTTAATAAAGTTAGCTGAAAATGGAATGATGCCTGACGCTTTGATTCGATTGGGCATCCGAAGACTTTGCAGAGAGAGGTTGGAGTCGGCCTCTAAACTAGGGGTTGATGGAGTAGAAGATCATCATCAGAAGTGGGTTGAGAAACTACTTTCAAGTCCAATTGCTCTTGTACCTGACAAGGCGAACGAACAGCACTATGAGGTTCCTCCTGAATTTTTTGAATATGTACTTGGTAAAAATCTAAAGTATAGCTCAGGATACTGGCCTGAAGGTGTTATAAGCCTTGATCAGTCTGAAGATTCTATGCTGGAACATACTTTTGGAAGGCTGGAGATAGAGGATGGAATGGATGTGCTTGAGCTTGGCTGTGGGTGGGGGTCGTTGACCTGCTATATGGCAGAGAGACTGCCTAACTCTAAGATAGTAGCTGTAAGCAACTCCAAGGATCAAAGAGAGTATATAAATACTAGATGTAAAGAAAATGGATTTGATAATGTTAA
>NHIV01000029.1 GCA_002170735.1 bacterium TMED198
CGATACACCTATTGGTGGTTTCCAGATGAACGTTGATGGAACGCTATCTGGTGGTAGTGGTGGTGACGCTGAAGGCGCTGGCTTCTTGATAAACGCAGGCGGTCAGACTATACTAGGTTTTTCATTGTCAGGTGCAACCTTTGGTCCTGGAAGTGGAACGATGATTGTACTAAGTGGTAGCGATATTACGACATTAACTAACATTGTTATATCTGATGCAGCTGGTGGTCAGCTTGATCTTTCCTTTGAAGCTCCTGCTGCGCTTGTTGCAGACTGTAGTGATGAGTATCCAGATTGTGCTTCCAACGAAGTAGACTGCGCGGGTGAGTGCGATGGCGATGCTGCTGCTGACTGTGCGGGCGAGTGCGGTGGTAGTGCTTTGGTTGATTGCGAGGGAACATGTAATGGAAACGTTTTAATTGACGAGTGCGGTGAGTGTGGTGGGTCTGGTATATCTGATGGTTTCTGTGATTGTGATGGGAATGTAGAAGATTGTGCTGGTGAATGTGGTGGAGATGCTATAGTTGATGATTGCGGTGAGTGTGGTGGAGATGGCTCCTCATGTTCTGACTCTACTGTTGATATTTCCATAGATTTACATTCCGGTGCTAATCTTATTAGTTTCTATGGTTTACCGGAAGATGCGTCTGTTGCTAACATGATGTCGTCTCTTGGGGAGATCGCAACAGGTGTTATTGGAGAAGGTGTTGCTGCTACTCCAAATCCAGTTCTTGGTTGGGTGGGTAGCTTGACTTCTATAAGTCCAACATCTGGTTATTGGGTTAAAACTAGCGATGATGCCATGTTAACGGTTCTTGATGCGATCCCAACGGATCCTTCAATTAATTATAACCTTCACGTTGGTGCGAACCTTATATCTTTCCCTATTGAGGGTTCGGTAAGCATTGCATCTGGTATTCCTGATGATGTTGAAGCAAGCTTTACTGGTGTAATTGGTGAGGGTGTTGCAGCTACTCCAAATCCAGTTCTTGGATGGGTTGGTAGCTTGACCTTATGGCAAGGTGGAAAGGGATACTGGGTTAAGTCCGATGCGGATCTTGATTTTAGTTTTGATCTTTCAACGTCTGGTGGTATGGGACGTTCTTCTGAAGTTTTAAAAAGAGCACCTGAGGGTCTTGGTTATGCTCAGTCTACTCAGCAGGCGTTTTACTTTGTAGAAAATATAGAGATGGAAGAGTATTCGATTAATCATGGAGATTGGATCCTTGTATATAACGGTAACGTTCTTGTTGGTGCAAGACAGTGGAATGGCGCCTACACTGATATTCCTGCGATGGGGTACGATGGAAGTATTGAGACGGTGGGGTATTGTGTAGATGGTGACAAGCTAAGGGTGAAGGTTGTAACAGCATCTGGTGATGAGTATCAAGTAGGGAGATCTCTTCCAGTCTGGTCCAACAACGAACTCTATACGCTTGGATCTTTGGCAGCTGTTGAGGTTCCAGAGAAGATGCTGATCAGCTCTGTGTATCCAAACCCGTTTAATCCAACAACATCGATTCAGTTTAGTATTCCATCTGATGGACTAGTTGATGTTCATATTTACAGCATTGATGGTAGAGAGGTTAGTCATCTTGTGCATGATAACTTTACTAGAGGTTACCATGAGGTTACCTGGAACGCATCCAACGTTTCAAGTGGTTTATACTTGCTAGCATTGAAGTATGGTGAACATATGGAAACTCAAAAGCTGATGCTTATGAAATAGTACTTCTTATTAGGTTTTGTATTAAAAGGGCTTATAGATGTTTCTGTGAGCCCTTTTTTTATAAAAAGTTTATTAAAAAGAAATAATCCCACTTATTCAAGTGGGATTATTTGTTCATCAAGGCCAAAATAAGAGGTATTTTGGGTAAGAATTTTATTTCTTACTGCTACAATTTAACAACGTACTCAGTAAAACAATTTGATATTTATCACAAAAAAATATAAAAATATATTGATCTACTTTGAAAGTTTGATTAAATTACTTACGATTAACTTACGACTATATGAATTTGTCACCTAAAAAAAGAAAGTTTGTTGAATTTATTAAGGGCTATACCAACTCCAATGGATATCCTCCAACCTTTGTAGAGATTATGAAAGGAATGAATATAAAATCCCTTGGAACAATTAATTGGTACGTAAACACGCTTGAAGGTGAAGGTGTAATTAAAAGACTGAAGGGGTTTAATGGTAAAAGATCTATATCTATTTTAGAATCAAAAATTAAAAACACGCTCCCTCTTCTTGGTATTATAAAAGCAGGCTATCCGCTTGAGGCAATCGAAGACAGGCAGGATATAGAGGTCCCATCAATCTACCAAGGCAATGACATGTACGTACTGAGAGTCTCAGGAGATTCAATGCAGGAAGATGGTATTATTGATGGAGACCATGTGGTTGTCCGAAGTCAGGATACAGCGCAAAGCAGGCAAAATGTCGTCGCTTATCTAAATGGAGAAGCGACACTTAAAACCTACATTAAGAGTAAAAACTCTATAGAGCTTCATCCTCGAAATAGTTTGTACAGTATTATAAATGTTTTGCCTTCAGATGACTTCTCTATTGGAGGTGTTGTAGTAGGTCTTTTTAGAAGTTATAAATAGGCAAGTTTTTGAAAAATATTCCCATATCTATATCGCATGTACATGCAGGCTTTCCTTCTCCAGCTGAAGACTACATGGATCCCAGTATAGACATCAATGAATACCTTGTTAAGAACCCACCAGCAACATTTTTCATTAGAGTTAGAGGGCATTCAATGGTTAATGCTGGAATATATGACAACGACATTTTAGTTGTAGATAGATCTGTAAAACCAAAAAATAAATCAATAGTTGTATGTATATTAAATGGAGACTTCGCAGTAAAAAGGCTTAGTATTAAGGGAAAGGATATTAAGCTGATTTCTGAAAACAGCAACTACCCCAATATCAGTATAAGCTCACTTGATGATTTTGAGGTTTGGGGAGTAGTTACATACAATATCCATCAGCATGTATGATAGCCCTTGTTGACTGTAATAATTTCTATGCTTCATGTGAAATCATTTTTAATCCATCAATAAAAAATAGACCTATTATTGTACTTTCCAATAATGACGGATGCGTAATAGCTAGATCTAATCCTGCAAAAAAATTGGGAATTAAAATGGGTGTTCCTGTATTTAAAATAAAAGAAATTATAGAAAAATTTGATGTTATTGTTTTCTCTTCAAACTTTACTCTCTATGGTGATATTTCAAATAGAATTATGAGCATCATATTATCATTGTTCCCTAAAGTGGAAATATACTCAGTTGATGAGGCCTTTGTAGATCTTTCATTAGTCCCATATGAAAAAATTATGGAGTTAACAACACAGCTAAAAGATATGATAAAGCAGTACACTGGAATTCCTGTATCTATTGGAATATCAAGCACGAAGACTCTTGCAAAAATTGCAAATATAGAGGCCAAGAAAAACAGCCTCTATAATGGGGTTTTTATGTTAAACAATGAGCAAGATATAGATGCTGTTTTAAGTAAGCTAGATGTAGAAAAGGTTTGGGGGATTGGAAGAAGGAGCTCTATTTTGTTGAAGTACTATGGAGTAAGAAACGCTTTTAATTTAAAAAAAACTAATAGCAAGTGGGTTAAGAAACATCTAACCGTAAAAGGATTATTAACGGTAAAAGAGCTTAATGATGAGAAGTGTATTGATTTTCAGTATAGTAAGATTCAAAGGAAGTCAATAAGGACCTCAAGATCTTTCTTGGTTGAAATATATGATTTAGCAATCCTTGAAAGATATATAGCTATGTTTGCAGAAAGATGTTCTGAAAAATTAAGGAAAGATGGTCTCCTTTCAAAAAAAGTTTCAGTTTTTTTACAAACAAATTATTTCAAGAAAGGTTCAACTAGATATTTTAATACAAGCAGTCGCAACTTAGATGTCCCTACAAGCAGTTCTATAGATATTATCAAGCACTCACTCGCATGCATGAGAACAATATACCGTTCATCACTTGGATATAAGAAGGGTGGGGTGATTTTATCATCTATAGTAAATGAAGATAATGTTCAAGAAAACCTTTTCTCTGATGTAAAAGATAGTTTGAGGCAGAAAAAGATAATGAGCTCTATTGATAGCATAAAGTCAAGGATGGGCAGCGATTCTATTAGACATGCAGTTCAAGGACGAAAAAATACTAAAATTAATAAAAAAAGTCTATCTTTTTGCTATACAACCAATTGGAATGATATATTTACAATTAATATTAATGCTAATTAGAATAAATTCATAATGAAGTACAACAAGCAACAAATCAGAGCAATAAATCATGTGCCCGCACCTCTACTTATTATAGCAGGCGCAGGAACAGGTAAAACAACTACCATTGTAGCAAGAATGGAGAATTTAATAAAAAATTTTGGTGTCAATCCTAATGAGATACTTGCGCTAACTTTCACAATTAAAGCCGCTGAACACCTTAAGTTTGAGCTAGAAAAGAGAATTGGATCTAAGGGGCAAGAAATCAATGCTACGACCTTCCACAGCTTCTCAAATGGGGTAGTTGAAGAGTTTATTGCAGAAATTGGGCTAAAGAAAATCCCCAGGCTCATGAATGATGCAGATATTTATTTCTTACTTATGGAAAAGTTTGATACTATAAAAAACATTAGGAGTAAGGACTTTAGGCGAAATCCAGCTTTAGCAGTAAAATCATTTAAAAGAATATTTGATATTTTTAGAAACAATCTATTTTTAAATAATGAAATCAAAGCTTTTCAAAGTGATGTATTAGATAAAAGGTCAAGCTGCAAAGATGAAGATAGCTTAGAGCTTTTGAATCAGCTTTTAGATTCATATAATGTATACCCAAAGTACCAATCTTGGAAAAAGTCAGAAGGCTTAATTGATTTCGGTGATATGATACTATATCTATGGCAGATGATTAATAAAAAAAAATCAGCTGTACTTAAAGATCTTAGATGTAGGTATAAACATATAATTATTGATGAGTTTCAAGATAACAACTATGCATTAAGTGAAGTTATTAAGAAAATTGCAGCTCCATATAATAGTATTACTGTTGTCGGAGATGACGATCAGTCTATCTATGGATTTAGAGGGGCAAATATATACAATATATCTTCATTTAAAGAGGAATATTCTGAACACAAAGACTATCTTGAAATAAATTTATATATGAATTACAGAAGTTCACAGCCAATACTAGATATAGCTAATAAGGTGATATTTGAGAATAGCAATAGAACAAAAACATCTAATTTAACTTCAAACAGTCCCAAGGGCAATAAACCTTCAATTTTTTTAGGAGACAAGCTAAATCAAAATAATTTTATAGTCAACTCAATAAATGAGCTTTGCTCTATGGGTTACAAAAAGAATGAGATAGCGGTTCTAACAAGGAGTCAAAGCCAAAGCAGAAAAATATCTAAAGTCTTAAATTCGAATGGTTTGTCAAATACATATTCATCAGATAGACTTTATGAGTTTGACTCTGTAAAGAATATATTATCCTACATCAATGTAATTGGGGAAACTGATAAGTCTAACATTTCCCTAGCACGTCTCATTCTTAAAAAGGATAAGGGCTTTGCTTTTTCTTCAAATATGAAGACTGAAAAGGACCTTCTGTCAAGCTTGAAAGGTAGTAAATTCAGAGAAAATATAAAACGTATGATTGATAGCTTAGTCTTGCTTAGAACTGCTAGAAATAAGAAACCAATTCTAGATATAGTATGGAGTATACTTATAGATTCTAAAGAGTATCTAAATCTAAACAGATATAGCAATTTTAAAAATAAAGAACAGATAAAAGCCTTAAACACTCTTTTAAGGCAAATATCAGACTACAGCATTAAGCATAAGGGTGTTGATTTTGGAAAGTTTTGTAGATTTATAAATCTACAGTGGGAAATTGGTGACTCCTTAGTTGAGGGTTCAAAAATCATCAAAGAATCTAATTTAGTGAACGTTATGACGATACATGCATCAAAAGGAAAAGAGTTTAAATGTGTTTTTATTCCTTACCTTTCTTCTGGTAGTGTTCCAATCTACTTTAAAAAAGACAAATATATAACAGATATTCCCAGGTATCATAAAAGATGGATTGAGAAAAGCAAGGAGGATAAAGAGCTCTACTATGAGGAAGAGAGAAGAATTTTTTATGTTGCACTTACTAGAGCAAAAGAAAGACTTTTTTTAACAACTACAGAGAAAAGACATTCTATGTTTATAAAAGAATTTATTAATACTAATTTTATTGAGAGGATAAATAAAAAGATGCTTGAAAAAGAAAAAAATCCATTTGAAGAGTTAATTCAAAACCTTGAGAGTTTTCTTGCAAAAGAACTTGAAAGCAAAAACTTTATCGCGTCAAAAGAAATAGTTGATTCAATTGAGAATGTTAGGCTGATTCAGTCTGAAGGATCAGTAAAGTGGGGTGATAACTCGTACAGAAAGTATGTTGAGAAATATATAGAAAAACATATTGTTAAAGATAATGTTAAACATATCGACAAAGGCGAACCAGTTAGTTTATCTGCTTCAAGTATAGAATGCTATAATAGCTGCTCAATGAAATATAAATTTAGGTATATAGATAAAGTTCCAGAGAAACCATCGAAAAAGTTTTTTCAATTAGGAAGAATTGTGCATGACGTAGCAAGAGAATTCCATGATCAAGAGCTAAGTACTAAAGAAGAAGTGTATGACCTCTTAGAGATGTATTGGAATACAGAAGGCTATGAGTTTGTTTACGAAGAGAAGCAGTACAAAGAAGATGCAAAAAAAATTTTGGAGAACTTCTACAACTACTCAATTGCATCGCAAGGAAAAATTATTTCAATAGAAGAAAAATTTAAAGTTTACTTAGGAAACTGTATACTTAGAGGTCAATGTGATAGAATTGATTTAGATGAGAAAGGTTTTCATATTATTGACTACAAGACATCGAAAAAAAAGAAAAGCAAGAAAGAATTGATGAATGACTATCAGCTTGGTGTGTACGCTTTATATGCTTCTTCTGAAAAGGATAGTGTATTAGAGGGCAAGGTTTACTCTGAAATTCCAAGTAAGCTGTCATTAGTATTTTTAAGAGATGCAGACCCTGAAGTTTCAATTAATGTTGATTCAGAATACCTATTAAACTACAAAAACAGCATTCAGGATATTGCGCGAAAAATAAAAGGAGGAGATTTTGAAGTAACAAAAAATGAATTTACTTGCAATTTCTGTGACTATAAAGAGTTGATATGCCCAAAATTCAGCTAAAGGATACAAAATGATACAAAAATCTATCAATTTATATCGACAAAAATATATAAATTAACATGTTAAAAATAAAAGGTTCCGTATGTCTCTCAAGCGAATTGTATTGTTATTACTATTAAGTCTTTCAACATTATTACCTAGAAATATTTCGGAGGATGTAGCTTTTTCAGTCGCTAGAAATTTATTTATAGAGCGATCTAATTCATCCCCTGAAGCCTTTAAGGTTGAAAATTTTAACATTATTTCAGAAGCCAATAAAGATTTAATTTATGTTTTTCATTTAAATCCGACTGGTTTTATTCTTGTTTCTGCTGATGATGTTGGTGTGCCAGTTCTTGGTTACAGTTTTGAAAATAATTTTCCAATGGAAAATTGGCCAGATCCCCTTAATTACCTGATTAACACATTTAAGGAAGAAATTATATCTAATACCAATGATTCTGATTACATCAATGAATATGTTGCAGATCAATGGATAAAATACATGGGTACTATTGATCGTTCTGTTGAAATAAGAAATGTTGCACCTCTTATGACAGCGCGCTGGAATCAAGATAATCCTTGGAATGGTCAGTGCCCTGAAGACTCGATGGGTCCAGGTGGTCGTGTTTATGCCGGCTGTGTGGCCGTCTCAATGGTTCAAATTATGTACTATTGGAGGTTTCCAAACAATGGTGCAGGAAGTCATGGCTATTATTCAAATTATGGCTATCTAAATGTTGATTATTCCGATCAGTCATACGATTATAATCTTATGTCCGATAATGTAGGAACTGATGAAGCGCAGAAAATAATGTATCATGCTGGAATTGGTGTTGAGATGGGATATGCTCCAGATGGATCTGGGGCTTGGGTAGGTTACGGCAATAGAAATGCAATGACTGTCATGAGAGACCATTTTTATTATGATAATAGCATTTCCTACGTTGATAAGAGCGAAATGTCTAACACCCAGTACAGAAACTTGATTGAAAATGAAATAGATAACAATAGACCTTTAATATCAAGAGGCTGCAGTAATGATGGTTGTCATGCATGGAATCTTGATGGGTATGAAGGTGACAATATTCATTCAAATTTTGGATGGGGAGGATCATCAAACGGATTTTATTCTTTGAGCAGTATGGGAGGATTTTCTAGTAGTCAAGGCGTTGTATATAGTATCATACCTTCAAGTCTTGATGGACCAAATCTTGCGATGAATGATTATGAACTTCTCGAGTCAGATGGTGATTTTGATAATGTTCTTAATCCTGGTGAAACTTTCGAGTTATTGATAGATATTTCAAGCTTGGAACCATGGAATAACGCTTCTAATATCAACCTAAATCTTACTTCAAATGATGAAAACATAGTTATTGAAAATTCTAATTATTTTATCAATAATCTTGCATCAGGAACAAGTGTATCTGGCATACCATTTACTCTAAATGTTAAAGATGGTGCAGAAATTAAAATTCATCATCTTGAGTTGCTTATAAGCGCAGAAGGTACAAATGACGCATACTTTGAAAAGGCATATGATATTTCATTTAATGTGAGCCTTAATCAGGCTAACTTTCCATTTATAGCCGAGTCTCAAAATGGATCTCTTTCTGGCTATACTGTAGAAGGCTCTCCAATAGTATTAGATATTAACAATGATGGAATATATGAAATTTTCTTTGGTGATTATGGTGGAAGAATATTTGGAATAGATTTTTATGGAGAGATTCTCCCTGGATTTCCTATTTACTTGTCAGATGAAGGGAGTAACCAGATTTGGGGCGCCCCTGCGGCTTCTGATATAGATAACGATGGAATAGTAGAGTTGGTATTTACATCAAAGAATAATAAATGTTATATTGTTGATGTTTATGGCAATATTGAAGCAGAGTATGACTCTTCACAGTTTTTAATGGGAACGCCTTCAATTGTTGAGTTGGATGGAGATCCTTTCAAAGAAATTGTTTTTGGAGGGTATTCAACAAGCGGAAAAGTATTTGCCATAAATCACGATGGTAGTGATGTTGATAATTTCCCAGTTGAAATTAACCAAAAAATGTTACGTGGATTTGCAGTTGCTGATTTTGATTCAAATGGCTTATCTGATATGGCTGTTGGGACTGAATCAGGAGAGCTTTTTCTTATATATGACTCAGGTTTATTTCAGAGTGTACTTCAGGTAGATGATAAATTTAAGTCAGAGCCCACGATTTTAGATAATGGCGAGTTTTTAAGTATCTATATTGGTAACGATAATGGCATTATGTACAGAGTTGTTCCAGGTGTTGAAGGTTATGATGAACTGGTTACAGCAGACTCAAAAATCAAATCATCTGTTTCAGTAGGAGTCATAGAGAATAGTTCAGTTCTTTTATTTGGCGCAAATGATAAGTTTTTATATGCAGTTGATGGGGAAGGTAATTCACTTGATAATTGGCCTGTTAGCTTGGAAAGCCCTGCTCAAAGTATTTCATCTGTTTTTTCTGACTTAGATGGGGATGGGGTAAATGAAATAATTGCAGGATCATCTAGTGAAGAAATATATGTTTTTCATGCTGACGGCACTCCTTATACTCATTTTCCGATGAAAGTGGGTAATGGTATAACTAGCACTCCATTGGTTCTTGATGGCGATATGGATGGTGATTTGGATATTGTTTTTGGTACTAATTCAGGTATTGCTGTTATAGATATTAAAGATAAAGATGGAATAGATTCTGATTCTTGGTCTATGTTTAGAGGCAATGTTGAAAGAGATGGTTGTAGATTCTTTGCATCAGTATCTCAATCTGGAGATTTAAACGATGACAGTATAGTTAACATTCTTGATGTCGTAATACTTGTTGATATGGTTATAAATAACCAATCAGGCATTATTGCAGATCTTAATTCTGATGGTTCGGTTGATGTTTTAGATGTAGTTATATTGGTAAGTGCAATTATTAATGGTTAAAGCTAATTTAATAATAGCTTTTTATATCATTCTTACTTCTTGTAGTTCCATTACAATGGTATCCAATAATGATCCCTCATATGATGTCACAATTTATAGAGATAAGTGGGGCGTTCCACATATATATGGTGAAACTGATAGAGACGTTGCTTTTGGCCTTGCTTATGCCAACGCAGAAGCTGACTTTAAGAATGTTCAAGATGCCCTCCTTGCAGCAAGAGGCGAGATGGCTCGCTATTATGGAAAGGAGTATGCTCCAGTTGACTACATGGTAGGCTTACTTGAGATTTGGGACTATATCGATACTTACTATTATACAGATTTAAGCAAAGAAACTATTGATTTATGCGAATCTTATGCTGATGGCGTTAACCAGTATATAGAAGACAATCCCGGGGTAGCACATCCAGGTGTTTATCCTATTACAGGAAAAGATTTAGTTGCAGGTTTTATGCAGAAGACACCAACTTTTTTTGATGTCCATCTTTCTCTTAGCTCAATGTTTAGTAAAAAGCCTCATGAGATAAAACAAAAATTTGATTTTATAGATACAAGAGAGTTTATTGAGAATAGATCAAAAGGTTCAAATGTGTATGCAGTTTCAAAGGAAAAATCTTCCGATGGCAAAGTAAGGCTTGCTGTAAATGCCCATCAACCATGGGAAGGCCAGTACGCATGGTTTGAGGCTCATGTTCATAGCAATGAGGGTTGGAATATGGTTGGTGGATTATTTCCAGGCTCTCCAGTTGTTTTGGTAGGCCACAATGAAAACTTAGGATGGGGCCATACTGTCAACTCTCCTGATATCGTTGATATATATCAGCTTGAAATGCATCCAAATAAGGAAAACTATTATAAAATTGATGGTGAATGGAAAGAGCTAAGGTCAAAAGAAATCCCGATTAATGTAAAGATTTGGGGTCCCTTTTCATGGACTTTCAAAGAAAGCGCATTTTGGTCTGATCACGGTCCAGTGATAAAAGGTGAGCATGCTACCTATGCAATACGTTACTCTGGTTATGGAGATGTAAGAATAGTTGAGCAGTGGTATAAAATGAACAAGGCAAGTAACTACGAACAATGGAAATCAGCAATGGAGATGCAAGCTCTGCCTATGTTTAATGCAGGCTATGCAGATAAAGATGGAAATATATATTATGTTTACAATGCAAAGCTTCCAAAGAGAACTGAAGGTTATAATTGGCAAAAAGTTCTTCCAGGTGACGATTCATCATTAATTTGGAATGAATATCTTGATTTCTCAGACTTACCTCAAGTTATGAATCCTGAGGCGGGTTTTATACAGAATTGTAATAGTTCTCCATTTCATACTACATTGGGAAAAGAAAACCCTATAGATGAAAAATATCATGAAAATCTTGGTATTGAAAGACATCTAAATAATAGAACTATAAGGTCACTTGAACTTTTTGGAGCAGATGACTCAATCTCAGATGAAGAATTTATCAAGTACAAGTATGATACTCAGTATTCAAAAGAATCTAATATGGTGAAATATATTGATCGATTAAAAAAAATATCTTCAGAAATAGATAGTGATTACATGGATGAAGCTCTTGACATAATGAGTGATTGGGATCTCAGTGTAAGCCTTGATAGCCATGAAGCAACACTTCCTATTTTAACATTTGGGTTGTTCCTTGAGATTGAGCCTAAAGAAATTACTGATGAACAAATTATCAGTAGTTTTACTGAGGCAACAAGCTATCTTTTTGAGCATTATGGCCGTATTGATGTTATGTGGGGACGTATAAATAGACTTGTTAGAGGTGAAACTAGTTTAGGGCTTTCAGGTGCGCCAGATGTTCCCCATGCAATTTACGGCCTGCCTACAGATAAGGGGTATCTTAGAGGTTATGCTGGAGATGCCTACTTAATGATAATTGATTGGGATGAAGAAGGTAATGTCAATTCGAGAAGTATTCATCAGTTTGGTTCTTATCAAAATCATGATTCACCACATTTTTCAGATCAATCTCAAATGTTTGTTCAGAAAGAGCTTAAACAAATTTGGTTTGATCTTAAGTCAATTCAGCAAAATCTAGAGAAGAAGTACAGACCAATTAAAGATTTTGTAGATGAAAAAATCAAAGATATTAGTAATTAAAAAAACTAATTCTATATGCAATTTCAAAGTATAAACCCCTATACTGAAAAGTTTTTGCAGTCATATGATCCAATTTCTTTCGATACACTAAAGACAGTACTTAATTCTGCTGAAGTAGCTTTTAGAAATTGGAAAGCTATTAATATAAAAGAGAAATTAGAATTTTTAGAAGTCATTAGAGATTCATTGGTTTTAAATAAAGAAAAATGTTCAAATATGATATCCAATGAAATGGGCAAGGTTTTAAAAGAGTCTGAATCTGAAATAGATAAATGTGTTTGGCTTTGTGATTACTATCTTGAAAACTCCAAAAATTTTCTTATTGATAGAATCATACCCACTGATTCAAGTTCATCCTACGTAAAGTATGAACCGCTTGGAATTATATTAGGCGTAATGCCTTGGAACTTTCCATTTTGGCAGGTTTTCAGGTTTGCTATTCCTTCAATGTTGATAGGCAATGTAGTTGTACTAAAACACGCACCTAATGTTATAGGTTGCTCAATTTTAATTAACGATATTTTTAATAGATCAGGTATTCCAAAAAACGTATTTAATAATATCATTATTGAAAATAAAAATGTAGAAAAACTTATTGCCTCTGATCAAGTTAGAGGGGTTTCATTTACTGGCAGCGATACCACTGGAAAGATAATAGGAGGTATGGCAGGTAAAAATCTAAAACCAATGGTTCTTGAGCTAGGCGGATCTGATCCTTTTATTGTATTTGATGATGCTGTCGTTGATGATTGTGTTGAAGGTGCTATTAGTTCTAGATTTCTTAATTCAGGGCAAAGCTGTATAGCTGCAAAGAGATTTATTATTCATAATAGGGTTTATGATGATTTTAAAAGTAAAATCGTTGAGAGGGTTGAGAAATTAAAGGTTGGCAATCCACTATCTATCAAAAGTGATATAGGCCCACTCGCAAGAAAAGATTTGGTGGAAAACATTAACTGTCAGGTATCACTATCTATAGATAAGGGTGCAAAATTAGTCTTTAGAAAAAATATACCAAGAGGAGGTTTTTTCTTTGGACCAACTGTCCTGGAGAATGTAGAAGAAGGTATGCCAGTTTTTGATCAGGAAGTTTTTGGGCCTATTTTGTCGTTGATGAGATTTAACAATACAGAAGAGGCTATATCCTTAGCAAATAAGTCAATGTATGGATTGGGAGCCAGTGTATGGTCTGCATGTGATTTAACAATTGATAGAATGATACGTAGCATTGAAAGCGGAATGGTATTTGTTAATGAATTTACTAAGTCAGATCCC
>NHIV01000030.1 GCA_002170735.1 bacterium TMED198
CAGCTGCAACTGGTTTATCATCTGCTAGAAAATTATCAACCACTAGAATTGGCTCTGACCACTGAGGAGATCCTTCCTCATTATATTTCTGAACGTAAATATCATAATCTATAAATGATCTTAAATCAGCAAAAATATAGTATAGGAATCCATCGTTAGATGCTACTAAAATTGCATCTTTTTGAGAAGTCCCGGATTCAAAAACAGCCGTACCCTCTTGAGTTCCTATCAAATTTAAACTTTTATCAAGAACTTGATAATACTGAGAGACTTCTCCAAGTTCATTATCAAAACCTAAGAAAATATTATCCCCAATTAACTCAGCCTTAGCATTAACTTGGTCTAGATTATCAGATAATCTAGATCCATTCAAATCCTCATTTGAAAAAGATGGCGTAATAGATGAGCCAAAGGTCTTTGTTGAAAAATTTCCAAATCGCTGATCTTCCCAATAAAGTAAAGACTCTTCAGATCCTAGAGCTAATGTTTTTGGATTGAAAGCATTTCCATCAAGTCCAAAGTAAAACTCATACCCATCATCAATAAACGATGTATTTCCACTTGAATCAATATGCTGAGAGTATATGCCAATACTACCGGATCTCTGATCACCCCAAACAACAAATGCACCATTTTCTCCATCAAACTTTACAAGAGGATTGAATTGATAATACTCTGCATCACAAATCAAAATGTTTTGACCGCCTATATTATTTCCACTAGCATCAAGATACTCAGCGTAGATCTCGATCTCAGGGTACTCAGCATTTCGTGAATCCATCCATACTACATAGGCACCACCTGAACTGTCAACAGTCAATCTAGGCTGACCCTGAGAGCCATCGTATGTTGAAACTTCTACACCTTCAGTTCCCCACTGAATAGAGCCATCTTCAAGCAACTTCTGAGCATAAATATCTGACTGACCGTTTCTATCATCCTCCCAAACAACTACTGCTCCTAATGGGCTTGCCTTAACCCTTGGCTTTATTTGGCTTGATGAGTTATCACAAATTTTTGATCCGTTTTCTTCATAAGTAAAACTTCCATCTAGAGAAATAATTTGAGAATATATATTTCCCTCAATACCTTCCCTGTGATCCTCCCAAACAAAAATATTTTTGTCATCTGTAAAATATGTTATTTTAGGAAAGCTTTGCTCACCCTCTGATGTGCAAATTGGCAACCCCCCTTCATCTCCCCAGGAGGTTTCAATCTCACTAGATGAATTAAGAAAAAGTCTTTTTGAATATATATCTAAATTGTTAACATCTCTGTTATCAGTCCAAATCATGGCTGCACCACCAACGCCTGACCTTTCCAGACTAATTGTTGTATGTTCTGCATCATTTGTTACTACAGCCAACCCAGTACCTGGGTGTAGAGGCCCATTTTGTGATAAGTGTGTTGCAAAAATTTGACCTGTACTACTTGCTGATTTATCAACCCAAATTGAAAAAGCACCTCCATTACCATCAACACATAAGTTTGGAGAAACTTGTTGGCCTGGAACATTGGATAACGCCAATCCTGAAAGACCCCAACTCAAGCTTCCATCAGGTTGAATATGTTGACCGTAAATATCTCCTGCATCAGGCTCATCTCTGTAGTCAACCCAAATAAGGTATGCTCCACCTGAGCCATCTGAAACGAGCAAAGGGTCTTCCTGCCTCCCCTCTGCAGAAGCCACAACAACTCCCTTGTCATCCCAAAGTGAGTTTCCATCTTTATCTATTTTATTGGCATAAATGTCTCTCCCTCCACTTCTAGTATCACTCCAACAAAATATCATTTCTCCATTACTACCAGCTGCGCCAGTTCTCTGCCACTCAATATGTACGCCTTGTCTAGCAGGAATTCCATTCTCAGCCCAATCAAACTGACCCAAGCTAACTGCGATAAATAAAAATAAAAATGTATACATCTTAAACCTCGATTTAATTAAAAACTTCAACACCATTCTTAGTACCAATAATATAACTATTTCCATACTTACTAGAACAGTAAGCATGTCCAGAAACTATTCCTTTTATAAATACTCCATCTAAACTATAAACTTGGACGCCATTTATGCCAAGGCTTAGAAGTATTTCCTCATCAGCAACCTCAACATCAAGCACTGAGTATCCATCCGCCAAGTGTAATCTATTACTATTTTCTATAATTTTTCCATCTACATCAAGTAACTCTATGTAACAACCTCCACCATCGGAAAGACCAACGGCCACACTTATAGATTCATTATGATTCTTAAAAAATTTGATAGTATTAGGTTTTTTACTAAAAAAGGTTGCATCTAAATATGAAAATTGACCATTTTTTAAAGAATAAATTTCTGATCTATAATCAGTAAAACTAGAATTAGAAATGCCAACTAAAGTTGCATCATTATCCTGATCATACATTAAATCTATATCTGTCACGTTGTAACTTAAATTCTCGATTTGGTTTGAATCATCACAGCTAAATGAAGGTGTGTAGAGACTCTCAACATAAGGGTTTACTTCAAAACTAATTTCCATCTTGCTTATTTTAGACCACGATCCAGAGCTACCGTTGTTTTTAAATAAAGCTATATACTCAGACTTGTCTGTCTCATTATAATTATTCAAAAGTTCTATTCTAGTAACATTGTTAGTTGCGCCGGTGCATAAGACTATTTCGGGACTATCAATCAAGTTGTTGTCTTGAGTTAGATTTAAAAAATCTATAAAGTAAGTATAGTCAAAGTTATCAACTCCATACAAAACTTTCCTTGAAGTGTCGAAATCAACCCTTCTAAAGCTTTTTTTTTGAGATTGGCTAAAGCTTGTATTATCCCATATTTTTTCTATTGATTCAACTCTACCTGCTTCTTGATCTAAATTGTACATAATAATTCCCTCTGATTCATTCGCCACAAAAAGCGTGTCTTTAAAAATCAAAATATCTCGAGTACTACCGCTCATCCATTCTATGTTATAATCAATTGAAGATATTAAGGGAAGAGATGGAGATTCACAGCTAAGGACAATAAACAAAGAGACTGACAGAATTAAACGATTCATCTAAAACAACCTATAGGAAACTTCAATATTTGCCTCATATTTACTAAAGCTCTTTAAGCTTTCTACCCACAAAAAGGGAGAATCAGTTACTCTTTGTCTAAAAATTAAAGAGACCTTATATGTAAAACCATTCAGGTCAGACTTCAACCACATTTTAAATTTAGAATCTAAATGAGTTCTATCAATGTGCAATAAATCTAAATGACTGTTTGAAATATATTTTCTTTGGTAAAAGCTTAAACTTGAACCTAAAACATTTATAAAGCTTGACTTCTTGAGTTTATATGAAACAGAAGGTCTTAGTGCTATTTCATTGTAGCCCCTATCTACAAACATCGTTGACATAGACCCATCTTGATATGTTGTATTATTAGCACTAGAACTAGAGAGACTTACTTCAAAAAAGTACTTTTTTATCAACTTGGTCTTTATTGATCCCTGAAAAGTATTGATAAACAGATCATACTCATGAAATCTATCATTATAAAACATAGATTTCTGTGAAACTTTTAGCTCAAACCAAGTCCTCTTCATGACCTTCAAAGAATAACTAATCCAGATTGTTTCCTGACTGAAATAACATCCCTTGTAAGGGTAAATATTATCGTAATAATAGTGAAAATCTCTATCAATGAAATTTCTAAGATAATATTCTGGCATATATCTATAGCCACCTTTGAGGAAGGTATAACTTTTAATTTTTTTTGAAAATAAGAATGAGTATGAAAAAAAATTTTTATCTGAATTACTAGAATACAAACTGTACCTTGATGATAAATCAATAAAAAAACTTTTATCTTTTGTATCAAGAAAATATCGCAAACCAAGTTTAGTTCTATTTATTAAGGACGAAACTCCATTTAAACCGCCATACTGCTGTATCAACTCAACAGGCCTACTCATCTCATTAGATGAAAGTCTAAGATAATTACTATCAAAACCTAATGAATTGGTAAAAGTAAACTGAAAAGGGTATACTGTCGAAAAATTAAACCATACTAAAAAAAGTGCAATAAACTTTTTATTCATAAAGGCTAAACTTCATAAAAACAGATTTCTCTTCATTAGGATTTTTAATGGTAATATAATGTCTTCCTTCTGGAATGTAAACTCTACAAGCCCTCCATTTTCCTAGAACCTTTTGGGGGTCATTCCTAAGTTTAGAAGATGAAGGTTCAGTTTTAAATGAATAATTTCCAAGAAAATATCCATCCTGTTCAACTGTAAAGCTATAGTCCTGTTTATGATTTTCACCTTCAATGTCAAGCCTGGAAATGATCTTAAGCATCTTTGGCCCCTTAATATTTAGCTGAATATTGTTCTGATTGTTTAGCTTGTAGTATTCTCTTACTGAACCTGAACTTTTTAAAATCTGATAGGAATCCAATACTTCATTGGGATGAATCAGCATGCTGTTTCTCGGATCTTCTTCTTGGTCGATCTCTTGCTTGATTACCCTTAGGCACATAGGATATAAATTTTGTCCATCAGGCTTGATTTTAATTCTATGCTTTCCACTTGGAATGGATAAAAGGTATGAATTGCTTTTTGAATATGCATAACCTGAAAAATTTTTAGAAGCTACATTTGGGTCAATTTTATTGACGTAATAGTTTTCATCAACTTTCTTATTATTCATTATTACATCATAGCCCATCGCAAATGATTTTTTACTATATGCTTTACTTGATTTGATTCTTGACCTAGAAATCATCTTAATGACTATTGGACCTTCAACTTCATAAACCAATGGAGAGCTTGAAGAAGAATAATAAGGTCTAGTTTTCAACTTATTTAGAACCATAATATCTTTTTCATTGTTACTTATAGGTTTAATAGCACCAAGACATACGCCTAACGTTGCTGCTAAAATTAATTTACTATAAAAACGCATCAAGGTTTTCCTCTTTCATTGAGTTCTTTTTAATTTGAACATAACTCTCTCTTCCAATATATATCAAAGTTCCTAAGCATAATAGTAATCCAATAAATAAAATTAACAAATCATATTGATTATTGTAAATCATTAATTCATTATCAGCAAGTTTAGATGGGACATTCAAATCTCCATATGTGAGGCCATACATACTAACCAACCTCTCAATATCATTAATATTTGCCACTAATACGTTATCTCTGCTAAACCTGTAGGATAGACAGTCAGCCTTACCATCATAATCTTTATTAATGCCCGGATCTAGATTAGGCTCAACTCCAACACTAGCAGAACCACCTCCAATATTTATGAAAGCTGAGTAACCATTAACCGGCTTAAACTCTTTGAAAAGGTTATATCTTGAATTAACCTGAATCTCTAAATTGTTTTCTGAGTTATACAAAAATGCTACATCATATTTTTCACTATATTTCCTTCCTTCATCAAACAAGAATTCGATTGTGCCATTACTAAAGCTAGATCCTAGATCATTTTCACCACCCAATGCAATTCCTATATTAAAAAAATATAATTGATCCTCTTCAAATAGAAAATCTTGCATATCAAGCCAATTAAAGTTGATATCTGTAGCGCCAAAGCTTGAAGATCCAAAGGAGGATATAATTTGAGGGTGAACATGCATAGCCTCTACTGCTGCAATGAAAGCTAAATTTGCCCCAGGATAAGATCCTGTAATCGAAGCTGCTATAGTATCCCCCTTAGATACACCCATATCCATTAACATTTCTACGATTAAAGATGCAAACTGCGGATTCAATGTTGAAACCTTTGACAATCTACTTCCAGGGTTTGTCCTAATCGGTGAAGACTTAGAACCAACAAGACTTAGCCTTGAAAGATTGCCAAGAGCTAAAGAATCTCTTTGAGCAAATTTTTCAAGGTATAGATTCATATTAATAGCCGCCTGAACCTTAGCTTTATAAGAATTGTTTTTGTAGTTCAGAGAAAAATAAACAATAAGTAAATTAAGAACCGCTAAAACGACTAAAACATAAGTCCTTTGAATATAAGGCCTAAACATACAAATAAACCTGTTCTATAATTACAACGATCAACTTTACAATACTAGCAGTAATTAAAATTGATGAGATAGTTCTAACAACCCCCTGCCTCTCAAACCAATTGGCAATTAAGCCTGGTATAATATTGCCAATAACCATTCTATCAAAAATAAAACTATCCTGCCCAAAACTGAAAAATAGATACATATACTGATCCATAAAAACACCAAAAATGAAACCCAAACAAATACAGAGCATAAACCTTCGCTTGCCATAAACTATAACAAACTTTGAAATTACTTTTAAAGTAGCAAATACAATAAAACTTACAAAAAAAGTTGATAGTATCTTTTCAGGTGCATCCAAGTAAAAAGCTATATACCCAGGAACAATTATCCCCCCAGCTGTGACCCCTAAAAGCTCTGCAATAAAAAAACTAACAACCATTCCAAAGCCTATACTTATATTCAATAAATTCAAGTAGTAGTCCACAACTAAACCTTGTATTTTTCTATTTCTAGCATCAAATTTTCACCCCATCCAACCATATTACCAATTGCAAATACTAGGCTGTCATTATTTTGAAAAAACATATCAATCACTTCAAAACTATCTATACTATCTGGAACTAAAATAGAATTTTCTGTTAAATTCAACTTATCAATTATTGGAGATAATATTTTTTTATTGCCTCTTACAATTAACATGCTCGGCATCATTTTTTCTTTAACCAACTCTAGTATTTGATTGGTTCTATAGATTCTATCAGATCTTGTATTGAAAAATATGCACTTTTTGAGGTGAGCGTACTTTACATCAACCATCTCCCAAATTTTAAATGTTGAGGAGGGGTCATTTGCAGCCATGGCATTTACAAACAAAATATTTTTATTTAATCTTTCTAGATTAATCGCTGAAAGTGAGCCAGGATCTGGTTTTGCCTTCACCATACCCTCAATAGCTACAGATTTTTCAACGCCAAGTTCTTTACAAACTTTTAAAGCAGTTAAAACATTTTCTTCATGCTCTAAATAAGTAAATCTATCCATTTCTTTCGCAATAGATTCATCTCTATGAACCGGCAAAAAAGATGAATTTCTTTGAGTCGAAATTTCGCTGTAAAAACCATCATACCTTCTATCGTTTGAAATAAACTTTCCATTGTACGGAATTGTATTGGATAATGAAGATGCTATCTGATCTTCAGTTAACCCCATTTCATCTAAATGATCAGGCCTGACGTTTGTAATTACCCCTATATTTGACTTAATCATTTCATGTTCTGAAACCCACTGGTACTGCGGATTAACAGCCATACATTCAAAGACAGCAACATCTAAACTCTTCTTTGAAAAAAATTTCATTATTTTTATTTGCTCTCCTATTGAAGCAGATTTGAATCGGTGAATATTGATATCATTACCATTTTCATCAATTATTCTTGGAGATGTCCCTGTAACCTTGGCATATACCCTTTTCCCCCCCTCTCTCAAACCTGCTGATATCAGCCTAACGACACTAGACTTCCCTCTAGCTCCATTAACATGAACACGAATAGGAGTTTTGTTTAGAGCAAGAGAGTGATAATACTTTTCAATCACTCCCAATAAAATAATTAATATCAAAACCAGCAAATAGGGTAGTATGGGAAATAAGATCGACAAGAAAATATTTAGAATTTGTTAATTTAATTTAAGATCCTAAAATTAAATTAACTAAAACAATGATATCAAGAATATTTATTATACTATCATTGTTTACATCCGCCGCACCTTCTTCAAGTGGTTCTGGCACTACATCTCCCAATGTGATATTAATTATTGATAAAATATCAAGTATATTAAGAATTCCATCATTATTAACATCTCCATCTTGATAGGAATAACTAATTGATGCACCTCTTATCTGGAAATCATCAATAGCAGCTTCTACAAGAGACCCCTCGCCATCATCAGAGGCAATAAACTTAAATTGCATTAGATCTGTTAGGCCTAGGAAATCTGAGATAAAAAGAGTTTTCTTCGTCCAGCTATTTTCTGACTGATTTGTTCTTTCAATTTCAACCCATGAATTTCCAGCATCGTTTGAGGCATAGACAAGCCAATAATCATCACCTGGAGCTGCTCCAAATTCATTGGTATACCATCTATAATAACTAACTAAACCATAGCTATAATTTGAAAGGTCATAAACTGGAGAAAATAGTGTTGTTTTACCCTCGTCTACATCATCATCTCCTGCAGATGGGTTATTGGATGTATAATTCCCAGTAACATAGCAGTATTGGCCGCTGTTTGCGCTTGAGGTTTGGACTGGAATTCCATCATAAGTTGTACCATTAGGGATTGCCCTTATCCATATGCCTGTTTCTGCATCATCATCTAGATCTCCTATACTCCATCCATCTGAAGAAGATTCAAAGTTTGATGAGTATATCTCCGGCATTTCCCCATATACAAAGAAGAATGGATCTTCTGTTCCCGACTGAGGATATACTAGTTGCTCTCCATCAGAGTTTTCTGCTTCAAAGAAATAACTGATTGCTGTTCCACTATCAATTCCGTTAAGAATAAAATTATAATTATCTCCGCTAAAGCTTGTCATTTGAGAAGACTGCCAACCTTGACCTAGGTTGTAGTTAAAAAGCACGCTGTTCATACTGCCAGTATTAGAACTAACTGTAGCATCAAACGAAATACTAGAACCTGAATAAGGCATTTCAAATGGATACTGCTGATGTGCAATTGAAATAGGCACTGACCCTGAAAGCCTTGTTGTTATAAACAGAGATGTTTCATCATCGAGAATCATTGACGTTAAAGGATACTGATTGTCATGTGTATATTCTAGACCAACTTGACCATTATAGTTCTCAATTCCAACTGTTGTGTAAATACCATGAATAACTGCCCCAAAGTTATTCCCAACAGGGTACTCTCCATAAGAAGTGTTGTTAAAAACTTTGTATTGAAGTTTTATCTCATCATCTCCTGTTGGTGTCAGGTAGTCAGAATTGTAAAGAATAGCTTGAAAAGTATTTAGAGAGTTAAGCTGGAAGGTTCTCAATCCAGACCACTCAATAACAAAAGCATCTGATTGTGTATCATGCCATGCATAAATATCACCCCCACTATTCATTTGCAGGTCATCCCAAAACACCGCAAGCATTGGAGAAGGGCCACCTGGGCCTGGAAGACTATAGTTTCGGAATGAAGTCATATCCGTTTGACCAAAAGATATCCAGCCATTTGAGCAAACTGTTATTTGATCATAATCTGTGCCATAAAATGTAAAAGTAAAAGGAAGATCAATAGTTTGACTATCATCGCCATTATCTCCATCATCATCTATATTCAGCTGATAGCCTGGCCCACCAAGATCAGCATCAATCTCAACCCAATCATAAACTGGAGCTAGATCATAATCATCAGATTGATCATAGATGTAATATCCATGAAAGTCAGGACCAAGCGGATCATTTATAGAAGCATTTCCTACTGTTACCTGCCAATTATATAGCGTTGAATACCCATCAGTGCTAGATATTTCAATTGGTATGCTAATTATGGATCCATTGATAATATCACTATCAGCTATCACATCAATTGGCTCTGATGAGCTAAAAGAACTTCCTTGAATAGAAGGCCAATTTATTATTGAACTTTCAAATTCAAGCTGAGATCCAGAGTAAAGTATTTCGCCTGTTAAACTACCAAGACCATGAGACCCTAAATTAGTAGCCATAACTGAAAAAGAAGCTGACTCTCCTCTATCGAATATGCCATTATTGTTGCCATCTGTCTGCATTATCGGGCTAAAGGTTAGATCTGCATGACTAACGATAACTGGAACAACATACTCAAAACCTATAGCAGAAATATATAACGATGAATTGAAAAAACTTTCACTATCTGCATCCGATGATACCGTTACTTCAAAATTTAAAAAATTGGAAGTTTCACCTGAACCTAAACTAGATATTAAACTAGCTGAAGAATTGACTGAAATTGCATCATTGCTTGATAATAACTCAACCTCAATATCTGATAAAGTTTCAGAGCCTGTGTTTGATAGCTGCAACTGAATATATGCTGTCTCTCCACCATTCAAAACACCATTCATATTCCCAACTGAATCGTCTATCTGTATAGAGTTTTGTACGAGCTCTAATGAAATTTGCTGATCTTGAATTTCAAAACTAGTTTCAGAGGGCTTCATGTTTCTTCCAATAACTGTAACAAGAACCTCTCCATCTGTTAGATAATCTAAATCAAAAAAAGCAACTCCATTAGAATCAGTTTTCTTAGTTAAAAACATTTCATCCTCATCGTTTTGAGATTGACCTGATTTTAAAAGAGTTACAATTGCATCTGAAACTGGAGAATCATTTTGATCTACAACCTCAACCTGAAAGTAATTTGTACCAAAATTAATATTTTGCTTATGTTCAACGCTAATCTCAATTGGCTTGAGAGTCCAAAGATGTGTAAGTGGATCACCCATAAGATTGTTCCAAGTGCTAAACAAATATACATTATTGTTTGGATTGTCTGGATAAGTTTGAGTTAGAGCTATCCTCCCATACTCTAACGCTTCACCTGCATGCCATGCATCAAAAATATACATACCTTCGTACATTCCCATATCTACAATGTTATTAAAAGCTGTATGTGTATAAGACTGAGCAATTCCTACTGCCGCAACTGCACCTTTTGGTTGAGCTGGGGAGCCCGCTCTAAAGAGTGCTTCAGAAATACATTCATTATCCGCCCAAAAAGAACCTGTATCACAGGTTAGGGTAGTAACAAATGGAAGCTTCCATGTTGGACTTAAAGCGTTTACATCATTTGATGTAAATCCACTGAAACCATATATGCCTCTATAGTTAAGAAATGCTATACCATCGTTAAATTGAGCCCTCATAAAATCATCAAAATTGTTTCCGCTATATTTTGTTCTAACATCTTCAACTCCATAGGTATACATTAGCTGCTCTATATATTGATTTGTGATAACAGTTGAAATACCTGACTCATATGGATCACCAATCAAAGCAGCTTTTTCCTGCCAATCATCTATCCCTCCATATGCTTTTTCATATCCAATGATTTTATTTACAACTGTATTTAAATCCTCAGTTAAACTTCTTATTGAAATTCTTCCAAGAATTACATCTGCATAAAGGTCATTAACACCTCCATCAATTAATGAATATGGATAATCCCCTTCTCCTGCAGCTCCGCTCCATCCATTACCCTCTTGAACGTAATACGTTGGCACAGCATAGGTTCCATCAGCATCCCCAACAAAGCATACATACTCTGGAGGGTTGTCCCAGTAATTGTAGGCATCTGATATATAACTCTTAATAAGAGAGGTGCTTGTCCCTGTTTCCGCTATAGACACAACATCAACCACGTAACCTTGCTGATGCCTCCAGTCTACAAGAGGCTGGAGATAGTTCAACAATTGAGACGAATTATAGTCGCTATGAATATATAA
>NHIV01000031.1 GCA_002170735.1 bacterium TMED198
GATTTTTCATGTCGTAATATTGTAATGAATGTAAGAAGTATAGAATCAAAAATAATCTATAAGGGGTTAGAGTACATTTTTTTCTGCCCAGTTACAGGTAGCTTCAATCTAAGCAATGCAATTGCAGCAATTGCAGCGTCTGTAAGTATGGGTGTAAACATCCAAAACGCAATAAGTTGTATGAAAACATTTAAGGGAACCCCAGGAAGGCTTGAACTTGTAAGAGAAGATGTAGACAATGGGGCGATATTTATTGACTATGCCCATACTCCAGATGCATTTGATAATGTCCTATCAACCATGAAGATGGTTGGAGGAGGAAGAAAAATAATTACTATTTTTGGTTGCGGAGGTGATAGAGATCGCAGCAAAAGACCTAAAATGGCAATAATAGCAGAAAAATATTCCAGTGAAGTGATAGCTACTTCAGACAATCCTAGAAATGAAAATTTAGATTCAATTTTAAGCGATATTGAATCTGGCTTTATTCTAAATAAGTATAAAATTATAAAAAATAGGAAAGAAGCAATAGAATTTGGATTAAGTAAAATGAACAATGATACAATTTTATTAATTCTAGGCAAAGGAAGGGAAAATTATCAATTAGTAAATGGCAAAAAAAACTACCATAACGATATAGAGATAATAAATACATTTTATGAGAATAGAAATTAAAGAGAAAATTTTCTTTTCCAAGTTAATGATGGAGAAATATAAATATTTTTTACCAGCAAATAGAATAAATGGTATTTCAATTGACTCTAGAGATATTAGAGAAGGAGATATTTTTATAGGAATAGAAGGGAAAAATTTCGATGGAAACGAGTTTTCATGTGAAGCGCTAGAAAGGGGCGCATCACTAATAGTTACAAACTTGAAAAAGAATAAAATTAAAAGCTCTAAATTATTAGAAGTAGAGTCAACCAACAATTTTATATATGATTTTTCAAAATCATGGGTGAATAATTTTGATTGTGAATTCGTTGGTATTACAGGAAGTAATGGGAAAACTTCTACAAAGGAAATTCTTTATAAGTTTCTTTCAACAACATATAGTACATTTAAAACTCCAGCAAATTACAATAGTACCATAGGAGTTCCTATGTCGCTATTTTCAATGACAAAAAATATACAAATTGCACTTATTGAGATGGGCGCTAGCAATAACAATGAGATTAGACATATTTGCTCAATTGTAAAGCCTAAATATGGAATAATTACAAATATTTCAGAAGCCCATACTTTAAGCTTTGGAGATATAGATGGAGTTATTAAGGCAAAGTCAGAATTGTTCCATTCACTTCCAAAAGATGGAACAGCATTTGTTAATTATAATGATGAAAATGTAAGAGCTATCAAATGTGAATCTGAAGAAATAAAGTTTGGATCAAATGAAAAATGCGAATATGTCTACAGAATGAATGATAAGAAAAATTATTCAAGTTTTTATATTAACAATGAACATATTTCTTTGCCACAGAACTCGTTTAGCATGTTTGCCAATGTATTTGCATCATATGTTGTAGCAAAGACTTTTCATGTTAAAAGTAAATATCTTCATTTAGAAATAAAAGAGCTAAAGGCCACTCCAGGAAGATGTCAAATTATAAATAAAAAAGAATACAAGATAATTGATGACACCTACAATGCAAATTTGGATTCAGTTTTAAAAGGACTTGAATTCTTAAATAATTTCAACTCAAAAGGCAATAAAATTGCTGTTATTGGAGACATGTATGAGCTTGGGAATCTTTCAGATCAGCATCATTTAAGAATAGGTGAATTCATTTCAAAAACTAAAATTAATTTTTTATGCTCAATTGGAGATTACAGAAAAAAAATAATCAAAAATGTTAAAGGTGAAGCTAAATCAAGAGCATTTGATTCGATTGATGAAATAGTAGAATATTTAAATTCAATATTAGGGAATGGAGATGTCGTTTATATAAAAGGTTCTAGAGGTATGAAAATGGAAAGAATAATCAAAATGCTTAAATAATGTTATATTATTTCCTATATGATTTAAAGGATACATTGTTCGCTTTTAACATATTTGGCTATATAACATTTAGAGCGGCTGGAGCTGCAATTACAGCCCTTCTAATTTCATTTATTGCAGGCCCAAAAGTGATTAAATATCTAAATAAAAAGCAAATTGGGGAAGAGATAAGAAATGAAGGTCCTGATACGCATAGAAAGAAAAGTGGCACTCCTACAATGGGTGGAATAGTTATAATCTTATCAACAATAATCCCAACTATGATTTGGGCAAAACTATTCAATGAATTGGTTTTAATTATTTTATTGGTGGTGGTATGGATGGCTATAATAGGTTTTATAGATGATTACCTGAAAATAATAAAAAAAGTTCCATCAGGATTGATTGCAAAATATAAACTGATTGGCCAAGTATCAATAGGTTTAATAGTAGTTTATTTTATGAATAGCAGCATTATTTACAATGAAGTTAGAACATCAACATCGTTACCTTTTATAGCCAATGGAATAATTGACTTTGGCATACTTTATCCATTTCTTATGGTTTTTATAATAACAGCCACATCAAATGCAGTCAATTTAACAGATGGTTTAGATGGTCTGGCTGCAGGACTGGTTGCCATCTCAACTTTAATTTTTGGCGGAATTGCTTATGTTTCAGGTAGGGTAGATTTTAGCAGTTATTTAAACATTCAATATATTGATGGATCTGGAGAGTTATTTATATTCTGTTTAAGTATGGTTGGCGCCTGTATTGGCTTCTTATGGTTTAATGCCCATCCGGCTAAAGTATTTATGGGAGATACGGGATCCTTGTCATTAGGCGCGGCTCTAGGAACGCTATCAATTATGTTAAAAAAAGAAATTCTTTTAAGTATAATTGGAGGTGTTTTTGTTATTGAAACCGTTTCAGTTTTAATTCAGGTAGGATACTACAAATACAGTAAAAGGAAATATGGGAAGGGTAAGAAGGTATTCAAAATGGCTCCAATTCATCATCATTTCGAATTATTAGGATGGCATGAAAATCATGTTGTAGTTAGATTTTGGATAGTAGGAGTTATGTTAGCATTAATATCATTAACTACATTTAAAATACAATGAAGAAAATAGAAAATAAAAAAATTACAATTTTAGGGGGAGGGGTAAGTGGTACTGGTGCAGCTACTTTAGCAACAGAGTTAGGAGCGAAGGTGTTTGTAAGTGATAACAGCTGTGAGCGAGATAAGGAATTAATTAGATTCGAATCAGAATTTGGAAAGCATTCAAAAAAAATTTATGATTGTGATTTTGCAGTGATAAGCCCCGGAATTGACCCTCGTCAATCATTTGTAAAAAAGTTTGATGTTCTTAATATACCAATCTTTAGTGAAATTGACTTTTCTTCATGGTTTACAAAAAGTCCTATAATTGCTGTTACTGGTTCAAACGGAAAATCTACTACAGTTTCATTGATAAATCAAATACTCTTAAAAGGAGGCTTTGATTCAATGCTAGGGGGGAACATTGGTATTTCATTTGCCTTAAATATTTTACAAGAAATATTGAAAGAAAAAAAAGAAACTCTACATGTTCTAGAGCTTAGCAGTTTTCAGCTTGAAAACTGTAAAAAATTAGAAGTAGATACAGGGGTTATTCTGAATATTTCAGAAGATCATTTAGATCGATATAATAATTTCAATGAATATGTTAGTGCAAAAATGAATTTGGTAAATCTAATTAAAAGTGGAGGTCAGTATTTCTATAATTCTAACTTTAATTTCCTTGAAAATAAAAATAGAAAAGATATTACAAACATCAGTTTTACATCAAGTAAGATTTGTGAGGACTATTCGAAGTATCAGTACTTTAGTGACTCAAAATTTGTTTACAATGGTAATAAAGAAAAAATAATTGACCTTGGAAAAACAAATTTAAAAGGAAAGCATAATCATGAAAATATTTTAGCAGCAATAAGTGTTTCAAGTTTGTATATGGAAAATTCAGAAATCATATCTAAAGAAATTGAAAATTTTAAACCTCTTAAGCACAGAATGGAAATTGTATCAAAAATGAATGGAGTCGAGTATGTAAATGATTCCAAAGCGACAAATTTACATTCAACATTATCTGCTCTAAAATCATATGGAGAAAATGTTATATTGATTTTAGGAGGACTTGATAAAGGTAATACTGATTTTACAAAGATTCAGAGATTATTCAAATCGACAATTAAAATAATTATTACTTATGGAAAATCAGGTGAAAGAATTTGTGAACAAATTGATCAGATTTCAAGTTTCAAGTATATAGAAAGTTTTGATGATTGCATTGATTATGCTATGGATAAAAGTACTCCTGGCGATGTAGTATTACTTTCACCTGGATGTGCAAGTTATGACCAATTTGATAGTTACAAAGATAGAGGCGAAAGATTTTGTGAATTAGTAAATAAAAAACTAGAGGAGAAAAAGGTATGAAAAAGGAACTTAGTTTTATCTACATAGCTTCAGATGGTAAAAAATTTATAAATAAAATAGATGCTTTAGAGTACGAGAAAATGAATTTAAATGTAAAAGGCATGCTTAAAAAAAACAACAATAGTGCAGGCAGTTTAATCAGATAAATGTTTTTACTGAAAAATGAAAGAAATTTGAGCAAGATACTTTTTGGTGTAGTAGTAATTCTTATTGGGTATGGAATCTTGATGATGTATAGTGCAAGTGCACTACTCGCAAAAAGTCAATTTAATAATAATACTCACTTTTTGATTAAGCAGCTTTATTGGTTGATAATAGGATTTTTAGCTTTTTTTCTTTCATTTTCAATTAGCTATGAAAATATTAAAAGATTTATTTATCTGTTGTTATGCACTTCTATTGTAGGTCTTATTGTTCCATATTTTATTGAAAATGGTGGAACTACAAATAGATGGTTGATAATTAATGGCAGAAACTGGCTAACAACTTCAGACTTTGGAAAGTTGGCATTAATATGCTTTGTTTCTTACTATGCAGATAAATATAGCAATAGACTTGATGACTTTAAGTTTTTAATGTTAACGTTGACTCCTGTTTTAGGATTAGTACTTGGTTTAATTATTTTCCAACCAGATTACAGCACCTTTATGATTATTAGCTTGATTGTTTTTACTCAGCTCTGTATAGCAGGATTAGGTTATAAATATATGATGTCTATTGTAGCAAGTGGCATAATTGGATCTTTTATAATGATATTGAGTTACCCGCATGTGAAGAGGAGAGCATTTCAGTTTTTTTCAGGTATGGATGTCCAGCAATTCCCATCAGTTATTGCGATGGGGCATGGCGGATGGAAAGGAGTAGGTCTCGGTTCAAGTATAATGAAAAATGGACATATAAGTGCAGTCCATACTGATTTTATAATTCCCATCATCGGAGAAGAATTAGGATTTTTTATGGGTCCTTTTTTAGTTTTTTCATTATTTTTAATTTTATTTATTGTTGGATTGAATATAGCAAAAAACTCAAAAGATAAATTTGGATTTTTTTTAGCAGTGGGTATTACGATAAATTTCATAACATATTTCTTAATAAATTCAGCGTATTCAATAAACCTGCTACCTACTACAGGGCTGCCAATGCCATTTATCAGCTATGGGGGTTCACATACAATATTCAACTTAATTAATATTGGCATTTTAATGAATATTCATAAGAAATCAATTTCAAAAAATTTTCACCAAAATATTATTTATGAATAATAAAAATAATAATATTCTAATTGCAGGAGGTGGTACAGGAGGGCATTTATTCCCAGCAATTGCAATAGGTGAAGAAATGATAACTAAGGGATATAATGTAAAATTTATTGGATCAAAAAAAGGCTTTGATTCAAAATATTTAGAAGAATCAAAATTTGATTATAAGCTATTGGATATTTATGGATATAAGAGAGGCTTAAGCTTTAAGGCACTATATGAAAATATTTGGCTTTTGGCTAAGATTTCTATTTCGACGATAAAAATGATTTTTGTATTTATTAATTATAAGCCAATCGCTGTAATAGGAACAGGGGGATATATATCAGCAATACCTTTAATACTTGGAAAGTGGTTTAAAAAGAAGATCTTCATTCAAGAGCAAAATATCATCCCAGGAATGACTACAAAACTATTCAGTAAATATGCAGATAAAATATTTATAGGTTTTAATGAAAAGTCATTTTATAAAAAAAATGACAAACTGATTCATTCAGGAAATCCAATTAGAGATTTTAAATTGAAAAGTAACATTGGTAGAAATTGTGAGAATCAAACAACATTACTGATTTTAGGTGGGAGTCAAGGTGCAGAGCCAATTAATAAATTCTTTATTAATAACTATAAAAAAATAATAGATAGAAATATTCATATAATTTGGCAATGTGGAGCAAAGAACTATAGAAATATAAAAAATAAAATAAAAGATAATAGAAGAGTTAAGCTTTTAGCATTTATAGAAAACATGGATGAAGCATACATTCAATCAGATCTTGTAGTTTCAAGGGCTGGTGCAATTTCAATTTCAGAATTAATGATTTTTAATAAACCATCAATATTTATTCCATACCCTTATGCAACTGATAATCATCAATATTTTAATGCAAAATATGTTGAATCAAAGGGCGCTGGCATTTTAATTGAGCAAAACAAAATGCAAAAAAAATTAGCAGATAAAATTAATAGTTTGATAGAAGATTCTAGTAAACTTGAAAAAATCAAATCAAATACAGAACTTTTAGCCAGAAGTAAATCAACAGAGATAATTATTAATGAAATAATGAGATTGATTAAATGAAGTTTGGTAAAACAAAAGAATTGCATTTTATTGGAATTGGTGGGATTGGTATGAGTGGCATGGCTGAGCTATTATTAAATCAAAATTATAAGGTTTCTGGATCAGATATAAATTTTTCTGAAAGAGTTAAAAGGCTCAAAAAATTAGGGGCAGAAATATACTTAGATCACAGCCTTGGAAATATAAAGACGCCAGATGTAGTAATATATTCTTCAGCTGTAAGCATTCACAATCCAGAAATTATAGCAGCTAAAAATAAAAAAATTCCTGTTATTAGAAGAGCTGAAATGCTAGGAGAATTATTAAAAATTAAATCTACAAGTGTAGCTGTAGCAGGATCTCATGGGAAAACCACTACCTCTTCAATGCTTGGTTCAATACTATTTCATGCAAATTTAAACCCTACTTTGATAATAGGTGGAATTGTGAATGAATTTGGAAGTAATTCAATAACAGGAAAAGGGGACTGCATTGTTGTCGAAGCTGATGAGTTCGATAAAAGTTTTTTAATGCTTCAGCCAACATATTCAATAATAAATAACTTAGATGAAGAACATATGGAGTGTTACGAAAACTTTGACGATTTGAGGAGTGCATTTATTGATTTTGCAAATTCAGTGCCATTTTACGGATCAATATCAATATGTACAGATTCTGTAAATGTAAGATCATTAATTAAGGATTTAAGTAAACCATTCACTACTTATGCAATATCTCAAGATGCAGATTTTGTTGCGCAAGATATAAAATTTTCAAATAATGATACTGAATTTAATTTAGCATTTGATAATAAAAAAATTAAACTGAATTTAAAAGTTCCAGGTTTGCACAACGTTTACAATGCTCTAGGAGCAATCAGTGTTGCATGCCATTTGGGTGTTAATATTGATGATATCAAAAAAGGTTTGGAGCGATACACCGGAGTAAAGAGACGATTTGACATTAAATTTAATAATAAAGTTATTATTGTGGATGATTATGCACATCATCCTGAGGAAATAAGTGCGACTATTGACGCTGCAAGATGTGGATGGAATAGAAGAGTTGTTGTTATTTTTCAGCCACATTTATTTACAAGAACAAGAAATTTCCATTTAGATTTTGCTAGAGCGCTTTCAAAATCAGATATTGTATTTATTACTGATATATTTCCAGCAAGAGAAGAGCCTATAGAAGGGGTTACTTCACAGTTGATTATTGATGATTTGAAAGAGATTGGCTTTAATGATATTTATTATATAAAAGATCAAAATAAGATAGTAGATGAATTAATTGCGATAATAAAAGATGATGATATGCTGATAACAATGGGTGCGGGGGATATCTGGAAACAAAATATTTTATTATGTGAGCATTTTAAAAATGAATAATAAGAATCTAATGTTAAATCTAAAAACAATATGCAATAATACTTTTATTGATCATGATATGAAAAAAAATACAAGCTTTGGAATAGGTGGAAATGTAAAATGTTTAGTCTATCCAGAAACAAAGGAAGAATTAAAAGATGTTTTGAATTATATAAACAGATTTAATCTAAAATTTTATTTTATTGGTTCTGGATCGAATTTATTGATTGATGATAATGGTTATAATGGTGTCGTTATATCCTTAAAAAAGACTTTTAAAAAACTAAAAATATTAAATAATAAAATATATGCTGAATCTGGTGTAATGCTAGGGCATTTAGTAAAACAGGCTGTTAAAGCAGGATTTGGGGGGTTTGAGAGTTTAATTGGGGTTCCTGGGACTCTAGGTGGAGCGTTAATTATGAATGCAGGTGCATATGGATCAGAAATATGTAATTATATAGATCATGTAATTTCAATCGATTTGAAAGGCGAAGAACGAACATATAATAGACAAGATATAAATTTTAGTTATAGAAAAAGTAGTTTCAAAAAAGATGAAATTATAGTAAGTGCCTTATTTAATTGTAAAAAAGATGATATCGATAAAATTAAGATAAATACTAGGAATGCCTCAAATAAGAGAAAAGAATCACAGCCTTTAAGATATAGGTCTGCTGGAAGTATTTTTAAAAACCCTTCTGAAAATATTAGTGCGGGATACTTGATTGACAAGGCAGGGCTTAAGGGCGTTAGAATTGGGGGAGCTGTAATTTCTGAAAAACACGCAAATTTCATTTTAAATGTTGATAGTGCAAAATCTAAAGATGTAATAGCCTTAATAAAGTTAATAA
>NHIV01000032.1 GCA_002170735.1 bacterium TMED198
GACAATATTTCTATGAATTTGACAAAAGCTGGTGATAAGGTTGTTTCGTTAAAAATATCAGATAGTACCTCGGATGTGAACTATATGTTATCTGATTTATCAGTAATCAGTTCACCACCTAATCTGAAATCTATACCTGACTTTGAAGTGAAAATAAAGGTTGACAAATCTTTTATGAGTAAGTTCGTTGCTGGTAAAGGTGCTTTGGCTGATACGGATAACTTTACAGTATTAACAAATGATGATGGTGTAAAGGTTGTAATTGGTTACGCTGAGATTAACACTAATCGTGTTACCCTTCCTGTTGAGACAGAATCTTATGATGTAATAGATAATGTTTCTTTTAATGCTAACCTATTCAGAGATGTATTGGTGGCAAATAAGGAATGTGAAAGTGCTACATTGGAAGTAAGTTCACAAGGTCTTGCTCGTATCAACTTTAAGATTGATGAGTATGATGCTACATATTATTTAGTTGCTGAACAAGATGTGTAAATGGAGTCTTATGTAGATACTTCGAGAGTATCCATAAGGCCAATTTATAAACCATTGGCTAAAGATATAATCGAAAAGAATCATTATAGTGGTAGGTTGTCCTCTTGTAGATATCCATTAGGAGTATTCTATCAGACGGACAACCAACACCAGTTCTTTGATGAAGATGAAGAGAAACTAATTGGAGTTGCTTGTTATGGATTTCCAGTTGGTAGAAGGGTTATTGGTTCTATTTTCAAGGAAGAGATATTAGAAAACAAAAACATTTTGGAATTGACAAGACTATATATAGATGATGGTTATGGTAAAAATATTGAGTCGCATGTTATTTCAGCCACGTTCAAATGGATGAAAGAAAATGCTCCAAACATAAAGGTTCTAATATCATACGCAGATCCAGAACAGAGTCACGATGGTGCTATCTATCAAGCTACTAATTGGATATACCAAGGTTGTGGTGATTTTCAGTTAGCACCAACATACTCTTTGAGAGTCAATGAAGATGATGATTGGATGCATAGTAGAAGTGTGTATTCCAAATATGGTTCAGCTGCACCTAAGAATTTGATAAAGGCTATAGGTCAGGACTTTTGGTTAAAGAAAGAAGCTACTAAACACCGATACATTTATTTCTTAGGTGGTAAAGCTGAGAATAGGAAATTTCGTAAAGTGATGAAACATCCAGAAATGAAGTATCCAAAAAATTATGTACAAGAAGTTGAAATTACAAAAATAAAGGTAGAAAATAACAAATGGGAAAATTAGAACACACTCTTTGGGTTGAGAAGTATCGGCCTGATTTACTAGAATCTTACATAGGTAATGAACACCTAAAGAGTAAGATAAAATTATATTTAGAGAGTGGGGATTTGCCACATCTTCTATTGTATGGAAGAGCTGGTACAGGTAAAACTACTCTGGCAAAATTATTGGTTAATAATATAGAATGCGACCAACTATACATTAATGCTTCAGATGAGAATAGCGTAGATACAGTTCGTAATAAAGTTCGTAACTTTGCTTCCACTATTGGATTTAAAGATATGAAGGTTATAATATTGGATGAATGTGATTACATCACACCTAATGCACAAGCTGCTCTTCGTAACCTTATGGAGACTTTTTCTAAACATACTAGGTTTATTCTAACCTGTAACTATGTAGAGAGAATTATAGATCCGATACAGAGTCGCTGTCAACCATTTCAGATAGTTCCACCATCTAGAAAAGAAGTAGCAGTTCATCTGAATGATATTCTGAAAGAAGAGAGTGTTACCTTTGAGATGGATGATGTTGCTACATTGGTTAATGGTGGTTATCCTGATATTCGGAGAGTTATCAACTTTGCTCAGAGACAAGTAGTTGATGGTAAACTATCAATAGACCAAAACAATTTAGTTGCTGTAGATTTGAATGTAAATGTATTTTCTTCACAGATTGTCAATGTGTTAAAGACACAAAATAAAAAAGATGCTTTTGTTACCATAAGAAAGATGTTGGCTGATAATCAAATATCAGACTTTGCTGATTTGTTTCGTCTACTCTATGATGAGGTTGATGATTATGGTACGGGGCACATCGCAGAGTGTATCTTAACCGTAGCTAAGTATCAGTTATCAGATGCTCAGGTAGTTGATAAAGAGATAAATGCTATGGCTATGTTAATAGAATTGCTAGGAGTAATAAAATGACAGTAAAACCAATGAAACCTTTGAAAAAACCACAAAAACAAGTAAACATAGAGGATACCGAATCTTTAGTATGTGATGCTTGTGGTAATTACACATTCATAAAATCTTACTTTATAAGAAGATTGTCGCCACTAATGTCACCAACAGGACAGGAAGCTATGATACCAATTGAGGTTTTTGCCTGTGGCAATTGCGGTAAAGTTCCAGATAAGATGATGCCTACAAATGACAGTTAAGAAAAAAAGTTTATTTGACCACATAAAACAAATAACAGATGTTCAGAATCCCAATTATTGGGATGATATTTCTGATGATGATAAAAAGTCGTGGTCTAACTATATGGTCAATAGATTCCTGTCTATGAAAATGGACTGGGTAGACCTTGTAAATGAGGTGCAAAGGTATCCACTTCAACCTAAAGAATTATATAAGGTTTACACAGACATTTTGCCTAAAAAAAGACAATGGCTTAAGTATGTCAAAGGAGATAAGAAAATGAAGTATCCAAAATGGGTTTATGAAATAGTAGCTAAACATCTACAATGTAGTATGAGAGAAGCTAATGATGCTGTAGAAATGTATGAGTTGTCACATGGTGGTCAAGCAGAACTAACCGACATACTAATAAGATATGGTAAAACACAAGATGAGTGTCGTAAGATTGGTTTATGAGCGTAACCGACTTCACAGTTGAATATATAAATAGAAAAGCACTTACATCTTTCATAGAAAAGCATCACTACTCTCATAATATAAATGGTATTCAATCATACCACCATTTCGGTTTGTATACAGAGGGTAATTTTGGATTACCTAAAATGATAGGTGCTATGTTGTATGCTATACCATCAATGCCACATACAGCTGCTAAATACAATCCTATTAATCCTACTAAATGTATGGAGTTGAGAAGATTAGTTTGTATTGACGATACACCAAAGAATACAGAAAGTTATTTCATAGGTAATACTTTGAGGTGGCTGAAACAAAATACTGATATTGAGGTTATAGTCTCTTTTGCTGACCAACACTATGGTCACTCAGGTACAATTTATAAGGCTAGTAACTTTGAATATTTAGGTGAGACAAGTGCTGGTCAGGTGTTAATGGTGGATGGCAGGGAAATGCATAGTAGGTCTTTAAATCAGCATAGGAGACCATATGGTAGAGAACTGAAGAGAAGATATGATGAGGGAGACCCAAATATATTTTTTAAGAAGAGAAAACCAAAGTATATTTATGTATACTATCTAAATAAAAAAATAAAAAGACAAATAAAAAGCTTGATTAATTCATAAAGAATTCGTAACTTTAACTATAGATTGGAGAGGTATAACAGTTGAAAGAACAAAGTTTATTAGAACTTAAAAGAGGTATAGGTATGAATAAAACTATAAAAGAATCTAAAACAAAAAAAGTGTACACAAATCATTATAATAATAAAAAAAATGGTGATATTGTTACTATGATGGAAAAGGAATGGCCGGAAATGACGGCTGAGTTCCGTAGATTACAACGAGAACAATATGAATTGTTTCTTCACAAACAACATGATTACGGTCCAGGTAATATATCAGTTGGTACACAATTACAAACGCCTGAAGAAATAAAGTTATCACTTACAGGTCTTTGGTTTCGTATGAATGATAAGATACAGAGACTAAAAACTTTGCTGATGAATGACAGAGAATCAGCAGTGGATGAACCATTGGAAGATGCTTACTTAGATGTATCTAACTATGGTATTATGGCAACAATCGTAAAGAATGGTAAGTGGGGTAAGTAATGGCAGAATCCAAATATGTGCTAACTACAGATGCTGGTCATTACGAATCAGATAATCTATTCTTTTTAATATGTGAAATTATAATCCATAGAACTTGGCATTTGATTAAACATGGTAGGTGGATGGACTAATGAGAAAAATAAGTTACAGCCAATATTCATTGTGGAAACAATGTCCTTACCAATGGAAGATACAATATGTGGATGGCATAAGAGAATATACGGACAGCATTCACACAATGTTTGGTACTTCGATGCACGAAGTTATTCAAACCTTTCTTACAGTAATGTATAATGATACTGCTAAATTAGCAGAACAATTACCATTAGAAGATATGTTACTAACAAGAATGAAGAGAAACTTTGAAGGGATTGTTAAGGCTAATGGTGGTGAGATGTTTTGTAGCGAGAAAGATATGGTCGAGTTTTATGGTCATGGTGTGGAGATACTCAAATTTATCAAAAAGAAGAGAGCTCAATATTTCAGTAAGAAAGGTTATGAGTTGATTGGTATTGAAGTTCCATTGAACTATGATTTACCGAACAATTTAAAATTTATTGGGTATATAGACATAGTAATTAAAGATACAGTTAGAGATGTAATCAAAATATATGATATAAAAACTTCAACTATGGGTTGGAATAAATATGTCAAAGCTGATAGTAACAAAACAGATCAGTTATTACTTTACAAACAATTCTATTCTAAGCAATTTAATCATCCTATTGATAAGATAGAGGTTGAGTACTTTATTGTTAAGAGAAAATTGTATGAGAATATGGACTTTCCCCAAAAAAGAGTTCAAAAGTTTGTTCCAGCAAATGGTAAACCGAGTATGAATAAAATGATTGCTAGATTCAAAGAGTTCTTAGATGCCACATATGATGATGAGGGTAACGTTAAAGAAGTTGAATATGAAAAATGTGTTGGTAAGTGTAAGGCTTTCAACAAATGTAAAGACCTATAATATTTATTACTATAGATAGGAGTCAAGTAATGAAAGTAAATGTAAGAATGAATTTATCTCATTTTTTAAATAAAAAATTTGAAGAACAGGTAATAAATAAATTAGAAAAAATACACAAAGACTCCATAAAATACTATTTAACATTGTGGTATGAAGATGGCTCTGTAAAATCAGATGATGTCAAGAGGTTTATTCTAGACTATGAAAAAAGGTTACACTTCAAAACTAACATAAAAGTTGGTGATGATTTAGGACCTAATGATTTTGTATGGTTTGACATTATTGATGCTGGTAATGTTAACAAAACCAATAGAGTTAGATTTCAATATACTTATAATAAAGAAGATGGTATACTAGATGGTTTAAATGAGTACCACAAATGTGCTAAGTTCTGTACATCAGAAAAGCCACCAAAAAGACAGAAAAGGAATGACAATGAGAGTAGCGATTATAGGAAGCCGTAAGTACGAAAACAGAAGAAGAATACAAGAGTTCATTCACAAACTTAGAGAAAGGTGGGGGGATGAATTGGAGATAGTAAGTGGTGGACAAAAAGATGGTGCTGATGGGTATGCTAAAAAATATGCTTTGGAATTTGACTTGAACTATTCAGAATTCCCACCATCACATTATCCTTATAATCAACATTGTGTATTAGAAAGTTTTAACTATGGTAAACCATATGCTGTCTGGCATTACCATAGCAGAAATAAAAATCTGATTGAGTACTCAGATGTAGTTGTAGCATTCATACCAAAAGGAATCACATCCAAAGGAACAAATTCAGCTTTGAAAGAAGCTAAGAAAAATGAAAAAAAATATGTAATAATAAATTAGTTTTATATATTTATATATGTATATACGGAGGAAATGTTATGTTAAAATTAACATCCGTAAAGTTATTGGACAATCTATACAAAAAATTTAAAATAAGTAATTTAGACGATAGCTTTACACTACAAAAACTAATAAATCGTTCAATGGACTTGTATGTTCATAATGACAATTTTAGAAAACAGATAAATGAATGGCAAAATCTTAAATCAAGTGGGAGTGCACTATGAGTTTGAATTTCAGAGATGATTTAATAAAAGCAAGTGAAAAACATTTTGAAGCTCAAATTGACAGACATAGAATAAATGTCGAGATACTATTAGAAAATCAAGTTGGTGTTGCAGAACACGCAGATATCATGGAAACCATAGAAAAAGAAATCTGTGTTATCGCAGAGTATGAAGATAAGTTGTCAGTTTTACAAAAGTATTTCAAAAGTGGTTGGGCTGCTGGAAAAAAGAAAGAGGTTTTAAATGGCTAAAGTAGTTAAAAAGAAAAGCTATAAGAGAAAAAATATAGCAGGAAATTTAAGAGGTTCAGAAGATATTTTTTGGACTAAAGTTATTAAGGGTTTTAAGAAATTCTTAGAATCACCATTTAAGTAAGAGGCTATTATGGCAAAGAAGAAAATATTACTCCTCTCTGATGATTTAAGAATGTCATCAGGTGTAGGTACTATGTCAAGAGAAATCGTTTTAGGTACGATAAAACATTACGACTGGGTTCAAATAGGTGGTGCTATAAAACATCCTGAAGAGGGGAAAGTTGTAGACATGAATGACTCAATAAGAAAAGAGTATGGTATTAAAGATGCTAATCTTAAAATATATCCTATAAGTGGGTATGGCAGTCCTGACTTAATTAGATACATGATGAATACTGAAAAACCTGATGCAATCCTACACTATACAGACCCAAGATTTTGGGGATGGTTATATCAAATGGAACATGAACTGAGAAGAGACATTCCAATATTTTATTACAACATATGGGATGATTTACCTTATCCAATGTGGAACGAGCCATTCTATGAGTCTTGTGATTTAATTATGAATATATCTAAACAGACAGTTAACATAGTTGATAATGTTCGTAGATTTAAACCGGTTAATGATTGGGATAATACATATGTTCCACATGGAATAAACGAAAAAAACTTTTATCCAATTAATGAGCTTGATGTCAAAGAGTGGGGTAACTTACTTAATTACAAAAGAAATATTACAGAGGGTAAAAAATATGATTTTATAGTATTTTGGAACAATCGTAATATTCGTAGAAAGCTGCCCGGTGATGTTTTAATGGCGTACAAAACATTTTGTGATATGTTACCTAAAGATAAATCTAGTAGATGTGCATTAATAATGCACACTCAACCAAGAGACGAAAACGGTACAGATTTACCAGAAGTGGTAAAGGAGTTACTTCCAGAATATGATGTAATATTTTCACATAAAAAGTTAGAGGATAAAGAATTATGTTACCTTTATAACATAGCTGATGTTCAAATTAATATGGCATCTAATGAGGGATTCGGACTGGGAACTTGTGAGGCTCTAATGTGTGGTACTCCAGTATCAGTTACGGTTACGGGTGGATTACAAGACCAATGTGGATTTAAGTATAAAGATAAGTTACTTACTGCTGAGGATTACAGCTGGGTTCACTCACTACATGATGAGAAAAAGTGGAAAGACAATTCCGACTTGACTTGGGGTGAATGGTGCAAACCTGTTTGGCCATCCAATCGTAGTTTACAAGGCTCAATACCAACACCATATATCTTTGATGACAGACCAAGATTTGAAGATTTTGCTGATGCTCTTAAAGAGTGGTATGATATGGGTAAGGAAGAACGAGACAGATGTGGTATGTTAGGTCATGAGTTTGTTATGAGTGATGATGCTATGATGAGTGCTAGTGCTATGTGTAAGAACTTTACAGACCATATGGATACTGCTTTTAAAAAGTGGACACCAAGAAAACGTTATACAATTTTTAAAACTTAGGAGTTAGGATGAAACCTATATTAGTAGTTTCAGGGCCAGTTGCCACAAGAAGTGGATATGGTTCGCATACAAGAGATTTAGTGAGGTCTTTAATTAACATGGATAAGTTTGATATTCATGTGAATTCTTTACCTTGGGGTAGTTGTCCAATGAATGCTTTAAATCCCAATGATGAGGATGACAAACTAATTATTAGTAAAATTATGAAAGACGGCAATCTTCCTAGACAGCCAGAAATACACATTCAAGTTAGTGTTCCAAATGAATTTACACCAATGGCTAAATACAATATTGGAATTACTGCTGGTATAGAGACAACTACACCTAAACCAGAATGGATTGAGGGGTTGAATAAAATGAATCTCAATATAGTTCCCTCAAAATTTAGTAAACATGTTCTTATAAATACCGTATTTGATAAAATGGATGAACAGACGAAGAAAAAAGTTGGTGAGGTAAGAGTAAACAAACCTATAGAAGTTCTCTTTGAGGGAGCAGACACTAACATATTTAAAAAGATAACAAAGTTTTCGGATGAGTTTGACAATGAAATGAAAAAAATTCCTGAAAAGTTTTTATTTTTGTACACAGGTCATTGGTTACAAGGTAAACTTGGAGAAGATAGAAAAGATACGGGTATGCTGGTAAAGACTTTTTTGGAGACATTCAAAAACAAACCAAAGCAACCAGCTTTACTAATGAAAACAAGTGGTGCTACATTCTCTGTTATGGATAGAAACGAGATTATGAAAAAGATAGAGGATATAAAAGTTACAGTATCTGGTAATCTACCTAACATTTATTTTTTACACGGAGATTTAACTGATGATGAGATGAATGAGATGTACAACCATTCTAAAGTTAAAGCTCATATTACACTAACTCATGGTGAGGGATTTGGTAGACCACTCTTAGAAGCTACCCTTTCAGAAAAACCTGTGATAGCTCCTAATTGGAGTGGTCATGTGGATTTCTTAAATAAGAATTTATCAGTTCTTTTACCAGGAACAATGGTTAGTGTTCCAAAGTCTGGATTATCCAAAGATTACAGAGTTGATGGTGCTAAATGGTTTACAGCAAACTATCAGTACACATCAAAAGTAATGCTTGATGTTGTAAAAAACTATCGTAAGTACAGTCTTAATGCTAAAAAGTTAGCTATGGGTAATAGAGGTAAATTTTCTTTGAAGGCTATGACAAAGCTATTCGGTGATATTTTACAAAAACACTTACCCAAATTTGAAGAGGTTGCACAACAGGTAGATTTAAAACTTCCAAAGCTAAAAAAAGTAGGAGACACTAAACCTAAAAAAATTCAACTTCCAAAGTTAAAGAAGGTATAGTATGGAAAGTAGAACTGATTGCCCAATATGTCAAGATCTACATGAAAACTGTGTTGTTGAAAAAACAGAAGTTGATGGTAAACCCTTTGAATCTTATATATGTTTCGAGTGTGGCTTGACATCTAATTCTTACTTTTCTTTAGACAGTGAACATTTAGAAAAAGCAACTGAAAACAATACTCAGCTTATGAATGACTTAAAAGTTATAGATGAAGATAGAGGTATAGTTTGGTTTCCATCTGTGATTAATATGGGTGAAAAAGGTATAATTTACCCTGAAGGAGTCGCAACTGATTGGTATTGGAATTATGCACCAGTGATTGATGTGCCTGAAGATGAGAGAGATAAGTATGATGGTCATGATAAGAGACTAGCAATAGACAATCCACAAATATTTGGACAGTTTGAATTTAAAAAAGCTTGTCAAGCTATGGGAGTTTTGTTAGACGATGGCTAAAATACGTTACAGCTGGGGAAAAGTTTCTAGTGGTGATATAATAAGTTTCAGATACAATAAAAAGAGAAGAACTGTATTGGTTATTAGTCCAAAATACAATTTAAAAAAGGTTGATAACTCAAAGGTTCAATTGATGAGTGGGTTACAGTTAGAAACACAAGAAAATAGAGCAGCTCCTAATATCGTAACGATTTTAAAACAATTAGGAAAGCTAACTATTGTTGATGAAGATAAAGAAATATACAAAGTTATTTTCGATGGTAGAAAATTAGATGCTGAAAGAAGAAAATTAGCTAGTACTGTGAAGTTATTAGTTGCAAATAAGAATGATTTATACAGAACATATGACTACAGAAAGATGAGGTCAGAATCTCCGATGGTAATGTTAGATGATTTAGAATCAATACCGAGAAGGATACTCAAAGAGGCTGCTAGTGAAGATTAGTTATGGAATTACAGTCCACAATGAGGCTGAGGAGTTGAAAAGGTTATTAGAGATATTATACAATAGTGTTGATGACCAAGATGAAGTTGTGGTTTGTGTTGATGGTAATGATGACGCTGTAAGATTTGAGTTGGATATATACTCTAAAAAGTTTTCCGATTCACATAAGTTTATGAAAGTTTATCAGAGAAAACTTAATGGAAACTTTGCTGAACAAAAAAACTCTGTGATAGAAAATTCTTACGGTGACTACATATTTCATATTGATGCTGATGAATATCCAAACAAAACATTGTTGCATCAAATAAAAGAAATATTGTCAATCAATGATGTTGATTTGATTTGGATACCAAGAGTAAATACAATTGAAGGTATGACAGAAGAACACATTAAAAGATGGGGATGGAGAGTCACAGAAAATCATTGGGTAAATTATCCCGATTATCAAGCAAGAGTCTTTCGTAATCGGAAAGATATTAGATGGACAAGACCATTACACGAACATATCATTGGCTGTAAAACCTACGCACACTTACCACCCAATGAGGAGTTAAGTTTGTATCACCCCAAAACCATACAGAAACAAGAAAAACAAAATATATTTTACAATAGTAATTTTAGTGCTGAGATGAATGTGAGAATGTAATGATATTCTGGAGAATATTAGATAATAATTTATATACAGTTGGTGAAGTTGATAGATTAGGCTTTGAAGAGTCAGAAGGTTTACGTGTTCCAGATGAGTATATAGAGAAAAAAGAATTTACAGTTATGAGAACTGCTCACGGAGTAGGAGATTGGGGAATTATATCTGCTATGCCGAGATTAATTAAAGAGAAATTTCCAGACAGTAAAGTTTATGTACCATCCGTAAAGTTACTGGAAAAACTATTTGGAAAGATGAAAGATAATTGGGGAACTTGGGATAATCCTTTTAAAAATGTTCATTACATTTTTGATAATAATCCCTATGTAGATGGTTACAAAGATTACATTTCAGGTGAAATTTTTCATGACCACTATAGGATATACGATAAAGATAGTAAGGCTATACCATTAACCAGACAGATGTTGAAGTTCTGGCAATTCAATGCGGAAGAATCCGTAGATTACTGTCCTGAATTATATTTTTCTGATGAAGAAAAGCAAATTGGGGATGATATAATAAAAAGGTTTGCTAATGAAAGTGAGTTTGGTGGACTGCTCATAACAAATAGATTTGAGAGTAGTGGTGGTAGATACGATGAAGAGAGTAACAAGATGTTGATGAATGCTCTTTTAGAAAAGTGTGATGGCATGCCATTTTTCTATTGGACGTATAAAAATCCTAAAGAGTTGCCAGTCAGTTTTAACAAGTGTTTTGACATGAGAAATGTACCAACAAGAATACAATTATACATAAGGACAAAAGCTAAATTAAATATTGGAACGCATTGTGGATTTTTAGATTGTGTTGCTAGATATTCAAAAGTTTTTCAGATACAAAGAGTATTTCCATTAAATCAGAATATCGTTGAAGCAGAATACTATGTTAATAGAGATAACTATAAGGAGCAATTAGAATATGTTTAGAGAATTTTTAGACTTAGGTAGACATCCAATAGCTAATGCATTTCTTACAGAGAAAGAATTTAGTGACGAATTTTTCTTTGACTTAAAGGTTTGTTGGGATGACGATTCCAAATTAGTTTCTATAAAAGATTTTGTAGAGCCAGAAAGAATATTTAATAGTGAGTATCCTTATAATACTTCAAACTCATTTCCTATGGTTGCTCATTTTAAAAGCACCGCTGAGATGCTGAAGGAAGAATTCAAACCGAAGTCAGTTTTAGAGATTGGCTCGAATGATGGTCCTTTCATTACTAATTTTGATAGAGATACTTCCGTTTGTGTAGAACCTTGTGGCAACTTTTCATTGAAAACTGCTCATAAGGGGTATCAGAGTTACACTTATTTTTGGACTACAGAATTATCAGAAAAAATAAAGCACCACCATGGAACTATGGACTTAATTTATGCTGCTAATTGTATTTGCCACATTCATGATTTAGACGATACATTTAATGCTGTAGATAATATTCTATCGGATAATGGCGTGTTTGTATTTGAAGACCCGTCACTACTTAGAATATTAGAAAGAGGTTCATACGACCAAATATACGATGAGCATCCACATATATTTTCTGTTACTGCTTTAAATAATGTACTAAAAAGAAATGGATTGACATTGTTCAGAGTCGATAATCTTTCTGTTCATGGTGGCTCTAATAGGATATACGCAGCTAGAGAGAATACGATAGATGTTGAAGATAGCGTTTTAGATAACCTGATGAGAGAGAAAGAGTTTGGAGTTGATAATTTTCAAACCTATGAAATATTTGCAGATAGGGTTGCTGAATCAAAAAAGAACTTAGTGGGTTTGCTTAGAAAGATTACAGATGATGGTAAACGAATAATGAGTATAGGTGCTACTGCTAAGTCAACCACAGTATTTAATTACTGTGGTATTGGTAAAGAATTAATTGATGTTATAACAGATACCACTTTGGATAAACAAGGAAAGTTTTCGCCAGGAGTGCACATACCAATAATGTCTAGAGAAGATATCAATATACTTGACTATGATTATGCTTACTTGGGTGCTTGGAATTTTAAAGATGTTATCGCTAATAAGGAACGGGAGTTTGTGGAAAACGGTGGTAAGTTTATAACACACGTTCCAACTGTAATGGAGTTCTCATGATCTTAGTTAGTGGGAGTGGTAAATTAGCAAAAGAGTTAGAGAAGTTATCTACAAAATCTCTTCCGATTAATATTTTATCACGAAAAGAAATGGATATTACAAATCAATATGAGGTTTCTAATGTGATGAAGGATTTAATGATGAAGCCCAACTATCCTAAATACTTTATCCATACAGCTGCTTTGACTAAACCAATGGATGTTAATGACAGAAATCCATTGATGAGTTTGGATACAAATATAGTGGGTACTGCTAATGTTGCTAAGATGTGTAGTAAGTATGGCATTAAGTTTGTATACATATCAACTGATTTTGTGTATGGTGATAGAGAGTTAGTAGATGAGGAGAGTGAGGTAAAACCATCAAACAATTATGGTTGGTCTAAGTTAGGTGGTGAGTGTGTAACTAAATTGGTAGAGGATTCACTAATACTTAGGTGTTCTTTATGTGATATACCATTCAGACATAAGATTGCTTTTGATGATGTTTTTAGAAATTCAATAACTCATAAAGATGTTGCTGATATAATTTTGAAAGTTAAAGACGAAGTTGGCACTATAAATATTGGCGGCAAATATCAAAGTGTGTATGAATTTGTGTCTGAACATCAGGTTGTAGAAAAAGGTAATGGTTCACATATAGCACCCACCCTAAAACTCAGCACTAAAAAATTAGAGAGTATAATAAGTGAATAAAAAAGTAATATACACATCAGTATTTGGTTGCACAGAGGAGAATAATTATCATCTACATGAACCAGATGTTCCTTTGGATGGTTGGGATTTTGTATGCTTTACCGACAACCCTAACTTTAAGTCTAATTTATGGAATATTTGTTTGGTGAAACCACTTTACGATGATGGGGCTAGAGACGCTAAAAGATACAAGCTAAAGCCTCACGTATTTTTGAAAGACTATGATATCAGCGTATGGCATGACATAGAGGTTAAGATTACCAAAGACATCGACAGCTTGGTAACGGATATGTTATCCAAAAATAATTTGGCAATTTTGAATCATGAGTTATGTGGGAGGACTGTATCAGGAGATTTGAATGTAAGAAAATGTGTGTATGAAGAGGCTAAATTCATTCAATGGTTGGGTGACAACAATCCTAAGAAAAAATACAAAGACAATATGGATATAATTCATGCCCAAGTAGGTAGATATCGAGCGTGGGGTTATCCAGAAAACAATGGTCTTGCTAGAACTACTGTTATGTTTATGAGACACAATGAAAGTGATGTAAAAGAACAAATGGATACTTGGTGGGAAGAGATGAAGTATGGGAGTAGAAGAGACCAAATAAGTTTTAATTACAGTGCTTGGAAGAATGGTTTCAAATTTACTTACATACAAGAGGACATAGATGATAACCCTTATTTCTTGTATATGAAAAAGTGGAGACAGATTAAACGTAAGGAAAAAAGAAATGCTCATATTGATTATGAACCAATTAGTTTAGACTACTTCCTAAAAATGGAGTTTGCTCAAGGTGGTGGTGGAAAGGAAATTTTGAATCAAAATGGAACTTTAAAAACTGTTAAAGATGTAATAATGTTTTACTCTGTGCCTGGAAATGTACAGACAGTTAAGTCTACATTAGATCCTAAAAATTGGCAATATTTTAATTGTATGTTAGGAGAGTTTAGAAAGGATGTTGGAGATCACCACATATTAGGTTGGGAAAATATGACAGAAGATTACTACAATTCGTTACCTTTAATGAGTGACGAAGAGTTGGAAATGTTCTTGAAAGAAAATCCAGTAGAATTTGACAATGGATTTGTAAGACACAGTTATCACAGAGCCTGTGCTATGGTTGGTAGATTAATAAGTGGTAAAAGTTACATTCCTTTCTATATGAAAAAAAGTCAAATATATGATAATCCAAGACAACACGATGGGAAACATAGAATAAAACCACTAATAAATAATCTAATAGGATTGTCTGATGTGGTAATACCCACTGGTGAGTTTACAATTTGTCAGTCTGGCATACTAGCATTAATGGGAATCAGACAGAATGATGACATTGACATCATAATTTCTACTGAGGCTAGAAACCAAATCTTTGGTGGTAATAATAACTTTATTAGAGATAAAGGTGCTGAAATATTTGAACCTAATCGTGGTAAGTTCAGAATATTTGATGCTCAAGGTGATGATGATTTAATAGAAAACTACAGTTTTACTGTCAATGGTTACAATTTTTTAGAACCAAGATTTTATTTCAGTAGAAAAAATAAGAATACAGATAGAGATAAATCTGATTGGGAAGGTATGAGGGCATTTTTTGATATGGGTAATCACAAGGGCTATCCATTCAATCAACTTACAGATGAACAATGGGGCGTACAATACATATGAAGAATATAGTGTTTATTCCTAACATAAACTTAGGGGATGGTAGAAGTTCCAAGTATGATTATTGTATAGAAAGTTGGAAGCATTGGTGTGATAAGAATGACTGTGAATTGTGGATGTGGGAGGACTTATTAGTTCCTGTAGAACAGATGAGGATTACCTGGCAACGTTACTATGTCTTTGATATACTAGATGCTAATGATGTTGAGTATAATCAAGTGTTAATGGTTGATGCTGATACTATTATTCACCCTAACTGCCCAAACTTTTTTAATGAGACCGAAGGTAAGTATGCGGCTGTTGTAAATGATGGATGTTATGAGTGGGTTAATAGAAGTATAGCACAATACGGTGTTAAGTTTTTCAATAAAGATACATTTCCTACTTGGAGATATGTTAATGGTGGATTTCAAATATTTAATAAAACTCACAAAAATTACTTAAAAGGTTTAGTTGATTGGTATAATAAAAATATGACAGAATTAAATATGGTATTTGGTAAATGGAACTCTACAGACCAAACTTGTATTAATTTCTACAGAGAAGAGAAAGGTCTTGATATGAAGATACTACCATCTTGCTATAACTTTCAAGATTTATTCAGAAAAAATCTATTATATATAGATGCGAGTTGTTGGTGGGAGGATGAATTACATTACTTAAACAATGGGTGGGTGTATCACTTCAATGCTATACCAAGAAATGATATGAATAGGGATGCTAATTATTGGATAGATAGAACTTATAAGGAATTATTTAATGTGTAGTATATTGTTTACAAGTAAAGATATCAAAGATTATGATGATATAAATTATTATCTGAAATTCAGAGGTCCTGATGATACCTCAATAGTAAAAGATGAGGTTAATAATTTTACATTTATACACAATTTACTTAGTATGACTGGTGAATTTACAACACAGCCATTTCAAAAAGATGGTATTGTTTGCCTGTATAATGGTGAAATTTATAACTACAAAGACTTTGGGGACTATAAGAGTGATGGTTATTGTATCATAGATTTGTATAAAAAATATGGAGTTAACTTTGTAAAGAAGTTAGATGGTGAATTTGCTATAGCATTATTAGACTTTAACGAGGATATAATACTGATTGCCACAGACCCATTTAAGACAAAGCCGCTATTCTATTCACACTCAAACAGAGAATTTGGTTGCTCTACATATAGAACAGCACTTGATAAGATAGGACATAATGATGTCTATAAAGCTAAAACAAATATGGCTATGATATTTAGAATATCTGATTCTAAACTATTAGACCAATTTATTATAAATAATTTTGATTTAGAACAACACAAAGATAATTTCGATGATTGGACTAAAGCATTTCAAAACTCTATATTTAAAAGAACTAATGATACTACTCAAAATATTTTTATAGGGTTAAGCTCTGGTTATGACAGTGGTGCTATTTGCTGTGAGTTATTGAAACAGGAAGTACCATTCAAAGCTTACAGTGTTTTAACTCCTATTATTGTGCATGAAAATAGACGTGTTGTTGAGGAACGACAAAGGATAATATCCCAAAGCAATATTTCTGAGTTTCAAAATCTTATGAAAGACCAAGACATAAGAGTCCAACACAGAAACCTATTGAAAAGTGGCACGGAAGAATTTAATTACACCATAAGGTCTGATAGTAGTGACTACAATGAATATGACAGAAGATTAATTGATGATAAGGCTGCGTCTTGGATGTCTTGGGTATGTGATACTGCTAAAAAAGAAAACAAAAGACTTTACTTAACAGGTATGGGAGCAGATGAAATATTTTCTGATTATGGATTCAATGGGATTAAAAAAACGAATCACAGTAATTTTGGTGGTTTGTTCCCAAATGATTTGAAAGAGGTGTTTCCGTGGGCTAGTTTTTACTTCAGTACAATGGAGTCGTATCTTGCAAAAGAGGAGTATGTTGCAGGATTACATGGATTGGAAGCTCGCTACCCATTTCTTGACAAGGATGTGGTTCAGGAGTTCCTATGGTTGAAGCCGGAGTTAAAGAACAGCCAATACAAATCAGTATTGGACAATTATTTTGTAGAAAACAAATTTCCATTTTCAAGGGGAGAAAAGAAGGGGTTCTGATGATAAAAGCTAAATACAAAAACATTCACAAATCAGTTTCAATCGGAGATAATTTTTCTATTGATTGTGAAAAGGTTACGATAGGTAAATATTCTAAAATAGGTAATAATGTTAAAATAAAATGCAAAGAGTTAGTAATAGGTGAACATCTATATATGGCTGATGGTGTAGAGATAGGAAGGGGTGGTTGCACTGGTCCTAACTCTACAGTTAAGATAGGTAATGGAGTTGGAATATTTGAGAATGCTATCATCAATCCATCTGAACCTGTAGAGATAGGAGACAATTGTGGCATCGGAGCTGATGTAATGATTTGGACTCATGGTGCTTGGTTGGATATAACAAAGGGATTTCCATCAGAGTTTGGTCCTGTCAAGATAGGTAATGATGTTTGGTTGCCTGCTAGAAGTATTGTATTACCTAATGTGGTTGTCGGTGATAATGTGGTAATAGGAACTAATTCATTGGTTAATAAGAGTCTGCCTGACGGATGTCTAGCCGCTGGTATACCGTGTAAGGTTATTAAGGAAAATATGTACCCAAAATCGCTCGATGATGGTGAAATCGAATCGATGGTAAATGAAATTCTTTCAGATTGGGAGGCATTATGTGAACATAAAGGAATAACTCGTACAATTAAAACTAAGTATGAAAAAGGAAAAATATATTTGAATCAGAGCCATTTTGAAACTATGTATAATATAGAAGATAAAACAATTGAAGGACATACAAACGATGTCTCAGAGGATTTAAGGGATTATCTTAGAAGAAGGGGTGTTAAAATATATGCCGATAGGTTTTTCAAATCGATATGAAATTTTTAAATTTAGATAAAGTCCTTTGTTTATCAGCTCATCCTGATGATACAGAATATGGTATGTTAGGTTCTATGGCCACATATGGGGAAACTCAATTTGACATTCTTGTTTTGTCAGATGGTGGAGATTTTGATGAAACCACTGGTGAGGATAGAACTAAAGAGTGTATGTATATTTGGGATTGGTTTGAGAACGTGAATGGTAAATTTTCAGAACAATCTCATGTAAAATCCGAATCAGAAGATTTTTGGGTAAATCATATTGAAAATAAATATGACATCAGTTCTTATGGTGCAATTTGTACTTTACCAAAACACGATTCACATTTTGAACATAGAATGGTTAATCATATATCTTACGCGCTGTTAAGGGGGAAAGATGTTGGTCTTATAACATACAGAACACCATCGACATTAGAAGAATGGATTCCAAATTACTATGTTAATGTTAACTCTGTAATAACAAATAAAGTAGGATTACTGAGAGAAGGATTTGTTTCACAAAAAGATAAATTATATTTTCAAGAACAAAGTATAAGAGATTTCCATACCAATTATTTATGTTCAAAGGTTGGTGCTGGTTATGTAGAACAATTTAGGATAGAGAGACTTTTTGGATGAAGATTGGATTAGTTATTGTTGATTCTTGGGTTTCAAATAAATGGTCTAATTTTTTGTGTAAAAAATATGGTGAAAATCCAGTGCCAGATTGGTCGGATACAGAAAAGAAAAATGTAAGGCAATTTAGTAAATTTTTAACTTATGTTTGTGATTTTGAGAGGAGAAGGGGAACAACTATTATACATAGTTTTGGAGAAAAAACGACTAAATTCACACAACACGCTAACATAAATTCTATATCTCAAGTTAAAATAAAAACAGGTGATCTAGTAGTCGGCGCAGATTTAATCGCAGAAGCAATTCTTAGAGAAAAGTTGAATTTTGTTTTATATGGAGGTTTTCATTTTGGAAGGTGTGTGCACGGACACTGTGAAATGGCTCAGTTAAACTTAGATTTGAACAATAAAAGTAATGTGGATAATTTGAATATAGTTTTAAATTTATCTATGGTTTTACCTAAAAATAGCTTTAAACAAAACTTAGCTAAGACTTCTAAGAGACTACTCAAACCTTATTTTAGTAGTTACAATTACCATCTTTGGTCTTTGGATGGGTTTGAATCTCTTTTGGTACATAAGGATACACAGTGAAAATAGGATTCTTTTCAGAAGCTGGTTATGAAGGTAAAGTGTCTAGAAACCATCCTAATATGAGAACGGATGTGGCTTGGGTCTGTGCTTTAAATGCGACACATCACCCATTTCAGAAGATAGAAACTTTGCCAGATAAGTTATATGATGTTGGGGTGATGATACTACCTAAGAAAAGAGAGATGTTGTTGAACTACCCACTGTTGGAACAATATCGTAGAGTGTGTAAAAGAGTTACTGTGATGCAAGAAAGTTATTACAACTACTGGCAAGACAGTCCTATCGCAGAACAGGTTTGGTATTTCAATTTCATAACAGAGATGGATTTAATATTTTGTCACAATGATGTTGATTTAAAGTATTACAGCGGACTAACAAATGTAAGGACTGAATTATTACCCACTGTGATGATTACCGATGGTATTGTTCGTAGAAATGAGTGGGGTGAGGGTGTAATAATTGGTGGCAATTGGGTTAGGGACTATGGTGGTTTTGATTCATATCAAGTAGCACTAGAGTTGACAGACGATATTACAGCAGTAACTACTGGTAGGATGAAGAAAGAAGAGAGTCAGGTGTTGAAGCACATTCCTTGGGTTTTATGGAGAGAGTGGATAGACATCTTATCACAATTCAATGTCGGTGTTCAGTTGGGAACAGCTGCAGCTGGAACATTCAATCTTAATTGTAGTTTTCATGGGATACCCTGTATTGCTTACTCAAATTCAAATACTCAGAGTATACTACACCCACTAACTACAGTCGAACTTGGAGACTTAGAAAAAGCCAAAGAAATTGCTAACAAACTAAAAGATGAGAAGTTTTATAAACTATGTATGGAAACAACCGAAAAAAGATATGAAGCATACTATTCAGAGAAAAAGTTTTTTTCTCATATGGAAAGAATTTTTGTATCTTTGGGATAATTCTTTATAGTTATATATAAGACTAAAAGTTATATAATGAATAATAAACCAAAAACAATATTTTGTGATATAGACGGAACTTTATGTGAGCATCCATATTCAGGTACCAAACACGGTAGTTACGATATGGATAGTGATATGATACCGTTATCAGGAACCATAAAAAAATTATGGGAATGGGATAAAGCTGGATATATGATTATCCTAACCACAGGTAGAAAAGAAAGTATGAGAAAATCAACTGAAAATCAGTTAAGAAGGGCTGGTATCATCTATGATAAATTGATTATGGGTATCGGTGGTGGTACTAGAGTATTAATAAATGATTTAAAGCCTGATAGAGATGGCCCTACAGCAATAGCAATTAACTTAAAAAGAGATATAGGAGTCAAAGATGTCAAAATATGATCATATAGATGATGCTTGGGTAAAAGAAGCATTAGAAGAATACAAAGATAAGATTGATGAGAACAAATCTCATCGCTTGGATATCAGTTCATACAGAGTTGAAAAGCCTTGGGGATATGAACTTTGGTTAGAGTTGAATGAACACTATGCGTACAAGTTGATTCATATGAATGCCGGATATCAGAGTAGTTTACAGTGGCATGAAAAGAAAGTAGAAACCAATTATGTTATTGAGGGTGAAGCTGAAGTATTATTAGAAAACGAAGATGGGACAATGGAATCAAGGAGTTACAAAGCTGGTGATGGTTGGTGTGTACCACTAAAGACAAAACACAGAGTTATTGCCACAACTGATTATACCGCACTTGAATGTTCAACTGCACATCTAAATGATTGCATTAGATTTGAAGATGATTCGGATAGAGGTAGTGGTAAAATAAATACGGAGCATGAAGGTAATTAATGAAAACATCCTACTGTAATAATTGTCAAGCAACTGTAAAAGTTTTACATGACTATGGTTCCGGATATTCAGATATTTTTTATTGTTCTGAGTGCGACAAAGAATTAAATTACAATTTTAAATTTTGTATTTTAGCAGCAGGTATGGGTACAAGAAATAATGATGTCGATGGTTTACATAAAGCATTATTGCCATTAGAAAATAAACCTGTAATATCACATATTATTGATAAATTGGATAAGAGGGTTGAAGTTGTTGTAGCAGTTGGTTATAAGTCAAATCAAATTAAGACTTATTTAGAAGCAGTTTATATTGATAGGAAAATAACTTACGTTGATGTAGATAATTTTGATGGGGAAGGTTCGGGTCCAGGTTATAGTTTATTGTCTTGTAAAGAAGAGTTACAAGTTCCTTTTATATTTACTTCTGTTGATACATTAGTTAAAGAGGATGCTGTATTTAATTTTGTTGGGGATAACTGGTTAGGTGTATCCGAAGTTCCAATAGAAAATTCAATGGATTATTGTTTAGTTAGAGGTAGTAAATATTTAGATAATTTATACTATGGAACTGGTAATAGAGCGTATGTTGGTATGGCTGGTATACATGACTATGAAAACTTTTGGAATGCTTTAGAAGATAGGAAAATATTAAAAGACGAATATCAAGTTATTCATGGTTTCGATGGATTGGAAAATATTAAGTTAATTGATTTTACTTGGTATGATACAGGTAATAATAAATCATATCATGAAACAAAAAAGGTTTTTTGTAATGATGTTGTTGCTAATAAAAGTGATGAGGCGATATTCATTGATGGTGGTAAAGTAATTAAATACTTTAACAGTCCTAAGAAAACAAAACTCAGAGTTGAAAGGGCAGGATATTTAAATGGTAATTGTCCTGACATAACAATGATAAATGAGAATATGTATTGTTACGATTATATAAATGGCGAGATGCTTTCTAATATAAATGATGAAACTCTTATGAGAAAATTCTTAGATGATTGTCAAGAAAAGTTATGGGAAGAAACTTATACAGATGATACCTTTTTAGAAAATTGTGAAGAAATGTATGAGACAAAAACTAAAGAAAGGGTACTTAAACTACATAATTCAGAGCTTGACAGAATAACTATTATTAATGGCGTAAAAGTTCAACCAATAGAAGATATGTTAAATAAAGTTGATTGGGATTGGTTCAATGAAACAGCAATTCCTTCATATTTCCATGGAGACTTACAACCAGAAAATATACTATATGATAAAGATAAGGATAAATTTGTATTAATTGATTGGAGACAGAGCTTTGGAAAAAGCACCAAAATTGGCGATGTATATTACGACTTAGGTAAAATATATCATGCAATAATGATTAATGGTCAGAGTATATTAAAGGACATGTTTAGTTATAACAGAGTTGGAAATACTGCTAATGTTGAGTTTTATGCTAAAAGTAACTTAGTTTATTTTATGGATATATTCCAAGAGTTTTGTTATGACAATGATTATGATTGGGATACTGTAGAATTATTGGGTATCTTACAATATTTTAGTATTTGTACATTATATGATAATTTTAAAGATGGTCGATATGGAAACTTTCTATTTTTATATGGAAAATATTTACTAGCAAAATTTCTATTAAGGAGTAAAAAATGAATAAGAAAAAACTCATAGAGTTATATAAAGAAGAATCAGCAAATGTGTTTGGTAATATACCGACATCTAAAATTGTAAAGTTTGTTGATATGGTATTTGATGCATATGAAAATGAACAAACTATTTTTGCGTGTGGTAATGGTGGTAATGTTGCTTCCGTGCAAAACTTGGTGGTGGATATGAATATGCACCCATTTGTCTCAGAGGACAAGGGAGTTCAAACAATACCACGAAATAAATTCAAATGTGTTAGTTTATGTAGTGACCAAGCAAGTATAACCGGAATTGGTAATGACTTGGGATTCCGTTTTATATTTAGTGAACAATTAAAATATCAGGGTATTAAAGGTGATATTGTATTCGGTATGTCAGGTTCAGGTAACTCTAAGAATGTGCTAGAGGCTTTCAGAGTTGCTAAAAACAGAGGTATGAAAACTATATTGGTTACAAGAAACTCTATTAACAATTGTAATGATTTTGCAGACTTAACTATATCACTTGAGGGCACATCGGAGTTTCCTGGTCAAACGGGTGGCAACAACAATAACTTTCATTTTGAAGATGTATTGTCAAAGATAACACATATAGCTGTTGGACTACTAAAGGAGAAAGTACATAATGAAGATTAATCCAAATGTATTAAGAAAAAAAGTTATAGATATGGTTGTAGCAAAACAATCAGGCCACATTGGTGGTGCTTTTTCTATGGCAGAACTAACAAGTGTATTGTATGAAGATTACGATATAGGTGGTAAGGATAAACTGATTTTATCTAAAGGTCACGCAGTTCCCATTATATATGCTGTATTGCATGAGTTAGGTCAAATTAGTGATGATGATTTAGATTTGTTTAGGGAGATTGATTCACCATTACAAGGACATCCAGACAAATTAAGATTACCACTAATGGATGCTACAACAGGTTCACTTGGACAAGGATTGAGTATTGCTATAGGACACTCACTCGGTAAAGATTTAAGAGGTGAGGATGGAACTGTATTTTGTGTATTGGGTGATGGTGAATTACAAGAAGGACAAGTTTGGGAAGCATTAATGTATTACCCAAAAACTAAATTGAACAATCTAATTTGCATTATAGATTGGAACAAAGGACAGAATGATGGGTACACCAAAGACTTCAGTATTATGTATGATAATCTTGAGGAAAGAATATCCTCATTTGGTTGGCATACGAACTTAATAGACGGACATGATATGGAACAGATAAGAAATATAGTAAATTTCAACAGAGATTTTTCCCACCTAGCTGAAGATGATAAGCCATCTTGTGTCATTTTAGATACTGTTAAGGGTAAGGGAGTCTCATTTATGGAAGATCCCGCTTGGCACTGTAAAGTTCCCACAGAAGAGGAATATGAAATCGCTATGAAAGAGTTAGGAGTTTAAAATGAGAGCTACAAGAGAAGCATTCGGAGAACACTTACCTGTAATGGGTGAGAAACATGATAACATAGTGGCATTAGATGCTGATTTGGGTAAGGCTACTAAAATTGCTAGTTTCGGACAAGCACATCCTGATAGATTCTTTCAGATGGGTATTGCTGAAGCTAATATGATTGGAGTCGCTTCGGGTTTATCAGAATATGATTATAAAGTATTCTTAGCATCGTTTGGTTCATTTCTTACTGGTAGATATGATATGATAAGATGTAGTTTAGCATATCCTAATAGACCGGTGGTTTTAGTTGGTACTCATGTTGGTATGGCTATTGGTAAAGATGGTGTGACTCAGATGGGATTAGAGGATGTTAGTATTATGAGAGCACTACCTAATATGGTTGTGTTGAATCCAGCATCTTATTCGGAGGCTATAAAGGTTATTGAATACCTATGTGATACGGAGTTAGATTCCCCACACTATTTAAGGTTAGGTAGGCAGCCAGTTGAAGATATAGAAATGCCATTTGAATTTGGTAAAGGACAGATAGTAAAAGACAATGAGAATGAGTATGTTGATTGCACTATAATTTCCACAGGTTGTATTTTAGGTGATGTTATGAGTGCTGCTGAGATGGTAGAATCATATTCATCTCGTATAGTCAGAGTTATTAATATGCCAACCTTAAAACCAATAGATGAAGAATTGATTATTCACGCAGCTGAGTGGAGTAGGATGTTGGTTACAGTTGAAGATCACACTATAGTTGGTGGGTTAGGAAGCGCTGTTGCTGATGTGTTATCTGAACATGATAATATGCCATCATTACATAAAATTGGATTAAACGACATATTTCCAGAATCAGCACCACCAAATGATTTATATGACAAGTATGGTTTGAGTGTTGAAGCAATTGCAAGACAGGTTTCAGATGGGCTCTTGGATAGATAAAAATACAGAAATATATTGTTCATTTGCTGAAAAAGCTGGTGACACGGGTTGTCAGATGATGAATACTGCATTTTACTATCATGGTTTAAATAAAATTTACAAATCATTTTCAGTAAAAAGTATTGAGGATGCTGTAAATGCCGTTAGAACACTAGATATTAAGGGTTTTGCTATAACGATGCCATACAAGGTTGATGTTCTTAATTATGTAGATGATATGACAGATGATGTAAAAGAAATAGGAGCTGCTAATACAGTTCTTAATGTTGATGGCTCTCTTTGTGCTTACAATACAGACTCATATGCAGCCACCACACTACTGGATGAATATGACAATCGAAAAAAATTATACATTGTTGGGAATGGTGGTTACTCTAAAGCAGTGAAATGGGGTGCTGATGATTGTAGATTTGACATAAAAACGATAACAAGAGATAATTGGAACGATATATATGGTGTTACAGATTCGGTTATATACAATTGCACTCCTGTTGATATAACAAATATAGTTCATGATTCAAATGATTTTATTAATTGTTTAGTTCACACTAAAACTGGTAAGAGATTGGCAAAGTTACAAGCATCAAAACAATTCAAATTGTACACTGGTATGGAATTTCCACTATGAAAGATATAGTAAAACAATATAATGAGGATGGGTATTATATATTCAGGTCTCTTTATGATAGGGATTTTTGTAATCTTTTGAAGTCTTATTTATTCACTTTGGAAGTTAAGAGATATATCCCTTTTAGTAATATTCCTTGGGGGTGGGGTAGTTTACTTGACAAAGGACCTTTTACGAGAGTTACGGAAAATAAAACATTGAATGATTTTTGTAAAACTCTCTTTGGAAGCGAAGATTATGTATTTCCTAATATGATGATTAATAACAAAGCACCTTGGATAGGACCTGAAGCTGAGTGGCACAGAGAAATATTTAATGTGGATACTTACGCTCCAGGTTATACGGAAGATGATTGGGAAAGCTTTATGCGTGTCTACATAGCACTGGATAAACAGACACTTGAAAATGGATGTCTCAGATTATATGGGGGTTCACATAAAATAGGGAAGCTGCCATCGGAAGATATAATAGATGGTAACCTTGGTCATAAAAGAAGAATACCTAGTGAGAATATGGATATGGTGAATAGTAATTGTACGCAGATATATGCTGAGATGGAAGTGGGTGATATGTTAGTCTTTACTGATAAAACAGTGCATGGTTCACATAGTAACAAAGGACCTTATGAGAGAAAATCAATAGTCTTGGGTGTAAGACATAACACGAAAGAGTTTGATAATGAAGTTTATGAAAAAGCTACAAATTATAGAAGAAAGTTTTTAGTAGATGAACTTCAAAAGGTTGTAGACAAAACCAAAAGTAGTAATATGTATCAAGACTTTAATCAGGAGAAAAAATGAAACACAATCATTGGATAGACCCAATCAAAAGAATGTTCATACCTAGACCTACAAAACAAAAACATAAAAGATTTGATATGGCTGAGAGAACATCTAGTTTTCCAGACCAATACTTTAGTAGGTTTATGAGGTCTATTGTACAAGAAGATTTTATTACTTATCCATCCTATGCTGAGTACGACTCATTGAAAGATGATATTGCGAAACATAATGAAGTAGGTAGGAGTAATGTGTATCTATCAACGGGTTCAGGTGCTTGTATAAAATCTTTATGTGAGATTACTATGTATCCATCTGCTAATATAGTTTCACCTGTTCCATGTTATCCTATGTACGGCATTTATGGTAGGTTATTTGGTGGTGATCACATTGGAGTAGAGTATGATGATTCGATAACCTTTAATTTAGATAAGTTGATAGATAGTATAAATCTCAATACAAGATTGGTGGTTATATCAAATCCTTTCAGTCCGATTGGTGAGTATAAAACAATTGATGAGATAAGAAAGTTATGTAAAGTGTGTGCTGATAGAGAAATAATATTACTGATAGATGAAGCTTACGTTGACTTTTCTCCTGGCACAGTGCTACCATTGATTAAGGAGTTTGATAACGTGGTGATATCAAGAACCTTTTCTAAAGCATTTGGTGCTGCTGGAATACGTGTAGGTTATTTATTGGCTAGTGAGAAATTAATTGACTTGGTTACTAAAGTTCAATTGACTTACCCACTAAGTAATATATCAGTAAAGTTTGCTTCGTACTTATTAAACAATTTGGATGAGATTGCTCTATATTCTTATGATACGATACGTGGTAGGGATAACTTATGTAAATTATTAAGCGATGGTGGTTATGATGTTATTAATTCACATACAAATTCAATACACTTTCACGAAAAAGATGGAGATAATAGTGAGGCTGTAGATATTATGAATAATTATGGATTGGCATTTAAGAGTGGAGATACTAAGACAGGAACACCTGTAATGGTTCCGGGTGACGATAGAAAGACGTGGATTAGGTTATCAGTAGGACCTGATATTGATACAATGGCTTTTGTAGGAGACTTGATATGAGAGTAGCACTCTGTCTATATGGACTCACGGGTTCGGTAGATTTTGGATTGGGTTTAGGTAAACCTATAGATCCAAGGATAGGTCATCATCACCATACAAAAAGAATTATAGAACCTAATGAAAATGTCGATGTCTTTTTTCATACTTGGAGTACGGAATTTGAGGATATGTTAGTTGACTTATATAAACCCAAAGGGCATATTGCAGAAAAACAGATTCTATTCAATCCAAATTCAGTAGGTAAGAATTCTATACCAAGCAGATGGTGGTCTAATGCTATGGTGATGAAGTTGAAGAGAAAATATGAAGAAGAGAATGGTTTTAAATATGATTGGGTTATGTTGTATAGGTTTGACCATATATTTTTAGTGAACCTAAACTTTTCAGAGTTTGATAATCAGTATATATATTTTAGACATACTAATGGACTTAGAGCACCACAACAATACTCACACGGATATCCAGGTAGAGAGGAATGTAGATGTTACGAAAAGAAAGGTGGACATGGAGTTAGATTACAAGACGTATTCACATTCAGTAGTTCAGAAAATATGGATAAGTTTGCTTCTGTTTATGAGTATCACGAAAGTTCAGAAGAACCATTTTTAGACCCACACGATGGCTGTTATGTTCAGTTGAAGAGGACTGGTATAGATGATAAATTGAAGTTTGCTTTCTTTGGTTACGACCCACACGCACCACATAACATAATGCAGTGTGAAATAATGAGAGCACTGTTTGAAGATCCATCATACGATAATACAAAGGAGTTTGATATAAATAATTTTAATATGTTTACAGATAATTTAACTTCCAATCCTATAGTTCAATCTAGATTTCCAGGTTGGGCTGGCTGGGATAAAGCTGATAATCCAGATTTGAAAGAGAAAGCTGGATTCAGTAGAGATACTAAAATTTAAGGAGATGATATGATTTCAGAAGAGCTGAAACAAAGGTTAAAAGAAAAGGGACAGTTTCCTTATGGTAAAAGAGATAGGGCTTATCAATCAATAGATGGTGAGCCTGGTATAAGAGATATGGAACATCGATATGATATTATTCAATTTCCAAAATCTTTTGATGGTGAGACTGTTATTGATTTTGGGTGTAGTGCTGGAGCCATATGTTTGGATGCTAAAAAGAGGGGAGCTAAAAGGGTTGTTGGGTTGGATTATAAGGATGAGACAATTCAGGTTGCTAAGAGTCTAGCAAAGGAAATGGGATTGGATGTAGAATTTTACACATTTAATATTGATGATGGTCTTGAGGGACTAAAGTCTTTGATAGGAGAGGATAAATTTGATCACGTATTTGCTCTATCAATATGGGCTCACTGTGATGAGAATAAACTTGCTGATATGATTAACTTTTATACTGATAAATTGTGTTGGTTTGAAGGACATAACACTATAACTTACGGTGATACTAAGTCTAAAATGGATTTGGAATTGGAAAGATTATTGGATTTACCATATCATGAATATATCGGAGAGACAAACGACAGAAGTGTGAGGCAAAATTACAAACTTAGTAGGAGTCTTAGGATAGAATTGAGCAATAAAAACGATTTCGTATACTTTTCAGGTGAAATATTTAACACTGTCGTAGAAGCAAATCATGACTATAAAAATAAGATGCCAGGTGGTAAACATTTAATTGAAAAAGACTCTTATCAGAGTGGGAAATACAATTACAATGGAAAGTACAGTTGCTATTTGGGTGATTCTAGCTCAGATGTGGGTTGGAAAATACTGAACTTCGATCCTTCAGTAACCAATTTAGAGGATAAGTATAACAACGCTAAAAGGATATTTGATATTCAAACAAAACTATCAGAGGGCGGCTTTGCACCTAAACCACATCAGATACTAAAGTGTCATGACTCACAGACATTCTACCACGCAATTGAGATGGAAAATGTAAAAGGTAAGTTTGTTCAGCCAGATGAAGATTGGATAGAAAGTCTAGTATCTTATTGTAGAGAAAATGGTATCACTAGAAGTGGTTGGTCTGTCAGAGATGACTGTGTACCTAAGAATTGTATTGAGATGGATGGTAAAATTTATCTTGTTGACATTGATTACAAATGGATATTGTTAGATGCTTGATAAAAACCTTAGTATAATACAATGCCATATTCTATTTGACGACGAGAGAGGTCGCAAAAGATTGGAACATCAGAAATCAAACAAGGGTATTCCATCATTCGGTAAAGTTTTCAAAGATTGTCACTTTTATGTCAATTATAAGACAAAAGCATTTTTAGATGAGATAACGGAGACATACGATAAGTACATAAAAAACATACACTTATATAATAATCTAGAAGGTCCAGACTTCAATTGGACTGCTATAAAGTTGTTGCTTGTTAGAGAATCTACCACACCCTATGTTATGTTTTCTACAGAGGATAGAATGTTTCACAAAACAAATACCGAAGAGTTTGAAAGAGTGATGCAAGATATTATCGACAATGATGTTCACTATATGCCGATTGGTAAATTAGACCATCTAACAGTGGGTAGTAGGTATGGTACTGTTGAAGAGTTGATGGCTCCAATGCCAGTGCATGGTAAGACTTGTAAAAAGAAATATACAGATAGCGGTAAAGAGTTGTTTCTTTTTAAGGCTAAGGATGCGCCAGTTAAGATGACTAGCTTTTCAGCAGATGCTATATACAAAAGAGAATTGATATTAGATTTGCTTGAAGAGATGGTTGATGTGTATGGTTTAAAACCTGTCTCACCAAATGCGAGATTAGGACAAAACACATCAAAGTACTTTGAAGATTATTATACAGACCAATATGGTAAGGGTATAAGACAGCAAGGTGATATGTTATGTGCTGTACCAAAAAGGGAAATAGTAATATCAGATGAAACGCCAGGTGAAGAGCTTGGTACATTAGAAGAGACACCAAAAGAGGTATTAGAATACGATGTTAGAAAAAATTAATTTAATTGATATTTCGATGAGACAAGACTCTTACGAGTCCATAATTAACAAAGCTGGTAGAGTTGTTGATGGTGTTAGTCACGGAAGAACTGTTCTAAAAGGCGATGGAGTTTACTATAAGATATTTGATATGGAGTATTGTCGTAGAGAAAACTTTGTAAAGGCTTATGAGGATGGATTCTTTGATGAAATTGCACCAGCACTTAAATCATTAATAGTTGATGGATATGATATAGTTGGCTATGTTACTGAGGCTGGAACTCCATTAGGTTCAGAGTTTGATGAGATACCAAAAGAGTTTTACGAACAGGTACTAAATAAAGCTAAAAAAACTGATATGTTTTTTTATGATTTAGTGGCATCTAATATCATCCGCACAGAGAATGGAAAATTAAGTTTAGTCGATTTAGAGAGTGTATACCACATATCAGAGTTACATAGCATAGATAAACACAATGCTAAGGTAAAACCAGATTACTATTTTACAGAGTTAAATAAATTGAAGGAAAAGTATATGGATGAGAGGGTAATAAGTTTCATACAACCGAGTAGAAACAATTTGAAATATCTAAAGTGGAGTTACAATTCTATCAGAAAGAATTTGGGATACAGACACGAGATATGTTGGGCTGATGATTTCTCTGATGACGGAACTTGGGAGTGGATGCAGGAGATTGCTGAAAAGGATAAGAATGTAAAGATACATAGGAATGAAGGACCTAAAAGATTAGGACATACAATATTATATGATACGCTGGTAGATATGGCAACAAGTGATATTGTAATGATATATCACGCGGATATGTACGCCTGTCCTAAAATGGATGAAGAAGTATTGAAACATTTAGAACGAGGTAAGGTGGTATCAGCAACTCGAATAGAACCACCACTACATCCTGATGGTCCTGAAAAAGTATTATCAGATTTTGGAATTGAACCTGAAGAGTTTGATGAAGAAGGATTATTGAAGTGGGTAAAGGGATGGAAACAAACTGAAAGTAAAGATACAACTGAGGGTATATTTGCACCATGGGCTATATACAGAGATGACTTTCTAGCAATAGGCGGACATGATTCTCTATACGCACCACAATCAAAAGAGGACTCTGATATATTCAATAGGTTTGTATTGGCGGGATACGAAACGATACAGACTTGGCAAGGTTATGTGTATCATATGACTTGTAGAGGTAGTAGATTCAAAGATGGTGCTATGAGAAATCCAGCAGGTCA
>NHIV01000033.1 GCA_002170735.1 bacterium TMED198
AAATGACAAAATTGATTTTGATAGGATTAATTCATTAAGACCAACCCATGTAATCATTTCTCCTGGACCAATGGGCCCTCAAAGCTCTAATTCAGTATTTTCTTTAATAGATTATTACAAGAAGAAAGTTCCAATATTAGGTGTATGTCTTGGTATGCAAATATTGTACTCCTATTATGGAGGAAAAGTCTCTAAATCTAAGAATGTTATGCATGGTAAGATGTCAAAAATCACACACCATGGAGGGGTTGTTTTTTCTGGCGTACCAAAAAATTTCGGTGCAATGAGATATCATTCTTTGTCAGTTGATTTAAAGCTTGTACCTAAAAATATTAAAATTACAGCTTATTCTGATGATAAGTCGCCAATGGGATTTGAAAATAGAGAAGATCAAATATATGGAATTCAATTTCATCCAGAAGCCCTATTAACAGAGTATGGTGATAGAATATTAAAAAACTTCTGCTTATTATAATTGTATACTACAAGTAAATGAAATTAAATGGATCAATACAGCTTGAGGGTGATAAGTCTATATCAATCAGAATGATTTTATTTTCGATCCTTTCTGGTCAAGGTTCAAAAATAGGAAATATTGGGAAATCTAGAGATGTACGTTCTTCAATTAGATGTATTGAGAAATTGGGCTTAAGTTATGACAGTAAAACAGGTAGAATAAATAAGATTCCCATTTCTGCATCTAATTTCTTTGATTGTGACAACTCAGGTACCACAGCTAGGCTTTTAATTGGAATTTTATGCGGACTGAGGATCCCCTTTAAAATTACAGGCGATGGCTCATTAACTCGAAGGCCGATGAGGAGAATAATTATTCCTTTACAAAGAATGGGAATTGAACTATTCCATACTAATTGGAGGCTTCCAATTGAGGTAAAAAGTTATAAAGAAATTAATGCACTAAGGTATGAATTGCCTGTTGCAAGTGCGCAGCTGAAATCATGTATTATTTTAGCAGCTTTGGGAGCTAATGGTAAATCGCAAGTGATAGAAAAAAATAAATCAAGGAGTCATACAGAGAAAATATTAAAAATGATGGGAGCAAATATTGCTATAGATGGGAATAAAATAAATATCAGTGACTCGAAAAAAATTAGGCCAATTAACTATAATATTCCTGGAGACATTTCATCAGCAGCATTTTTGATTCAAATGGCCTTACTAAGCAGAGGCTCTAGCATAATTATTAAAAATTCAATTTTATCTAAAGAAAGAGTGGGGTTTATTCATGCGCTTAAATCAATGAAGGCAAATATTGAAATTAAAAATCAGTTCATAGATGAGGCCAAAGAAGAAGTAGGGGATATTGTTGTAAAGTTCAGTAAGCTTAGAGCTGTAGAAGTGGCGCAAGAAATTATTCCATCATGCATCGACGAAATTCCTGTTCTTGCTGCGTGTGCAACACAGGCTAGCGGCCAGACAGTTATTAGGGGTGTAGAAGAGCTCAAATACAAGGAGTCTGATAGACTAGAGCTAATAGTTGAAAACTTAAAAAGGATGAAAGCAGATATATTTACCAATGGAAGGGATATAGTGATAAATGGTAAAAAAAGATTGTATAGTACAACTATTACTACCAAAAATGATCATCGTATATTTATGACATTCTATGCACTATCAATGGCTCTAGGAATTAAGCTTGATTATGATGATGAGGGCTCGTTTATATACTCGTATCCAAATTTTATAAAAGATATAAGAAAACTAGAGCCATGAAAAAATTTGGGTTAATTGGAAAAGATTTAAGTGAAAGTTTCAGCAGAGTTATGCATACGTATATTTACAAAAAATATAATATAAACTCTACCTATTCAAATATTGAGATAGATAATAAGTCGTTTTCGGAGGTAGGAGAAATTATCAAAGAAAAAAAAATAAATGGATTAAATATAACGTTTCCATACAAAAATGAAATTATACAATACTGCGATACAGTAAACAGCAAGGCAGAGGTAGTTGGAGCAGTTAATTGTATTAAAGTTATAAAAAATAAAATATATGGATTTAATACTGATTATTTTGGGTTTATAATGACCTTAAAATCAAATTGTATAGAAATAAACAACAAGGATATTTTTGTTATAGGTGCAGGAGGAAGCGCGTATGCTGTTATCTATTCACTTGTTACACTGGGCTGCACAAATATATCAGTTATTAACAGGTCTACTAACAGCCTTAAAAAGATAGAAAAGCATTTTCAAAATAAATTAAACTATAAAATAAATACTTTCAATTCTATTGAAAATATAATAAAGAGGGGTTCAATAATTATTAACTGCACATCATATGGAACAAAAGATTTGAAGGGAATAAGTCCAATTGATCGATATATTTTAGATTCGAAGCATGTGGTTATAGATATAAACTATATGCCTAAAAAGACTAAATTTATTATTGATGCAGAAAATGCTGGCGCTACAGCTATTAATGGCCTTGATATGTTAATATATCAAGCATTAATTTCAATAGACATTTGGATGGATAAAAATGTTTCTAATACTATAGATGCTTATAAAATTAAAAATACACTTATAAAAGAATATGCTAAATAAAATTAAATTTTTAACAGCAGGAGAATCCCATGGGAAAGCGTTAATGGGCATACTAGATGGGATTCCTTCAAACCTGCCTATTTCAGAAGAATATATTAGAAAACAGCTCAGTAGGAGACAAATGGGATTCGGAAGGGGAGGGAGAATGAAGATCGAATCTGACTATGCTGAAATTGTTTCAGGAGTAAGATATGGAAAGACTCTAGGATCTCCAATTGGACTAATTATAGATAATAAAGACTGGAGAAATTGGAAAGAGATCATGGAAACGGAAGCTAGCTCTAGTCCAGTCAAGAAAATAACATTGCCAAGGCCAGGGCATGCAGATTTGGCAGGGTTAATTAAATATGATTTTAATGATATAAGATGTGTAATTGAAAGGTCCTCAGCCAGAGAAACTGCAATGAGAGTTGCGATTGGGTCAATATGTAGAAAATTTATTGAAGAACTTGGGATTGAAGTAGCAAGCAGAGTTGTACAAATTCACGATGTAATTGATAAAAATAAATTACCAGAAATTTCAAAAATCAATGATTTGGCAGATAAAAGCCCTACAAGATGCGTTTCAAAATCAGATACAGAAAAAATGGTAGAAAGGATCAAAGAAGCTAGAAAATCAGGAGACAGTGTTGGAGGTGTATTTGAAATTATTATTTACAACCTCCCCTATGGCTTAGGATCCTATACACAGTGGGATAAAAAAATGCAAAGCAAGTTGGCAGAAACTATTATGTCAATAAATGCAATTAAAGGTGTTGAGTTTGGGGAAGGGTTTAAAGAGTCAAAAAAATTTGGAAGTGATGTGCATGATGAAATAGGCTGGGATGGAAGCTTTTATACAAGGAACACAAATAGAGCTGGAGGGCTTGAAGGAGGAATGACAAACGCTCAGCCCTTAATCATTAGAGCTGCAATGAAACCCCTTTCTTCTCTATCAAGGCCACTTAAATCTGTTGATATAAATAACAAGAAAAGCGAACTCGCACACAAAGAAAGATCAGATACATGCGCAGTACCAGCAGCATCAATTATTGCAGAAAATATTGCGTGTATAGTGATAGCAGATTCTATTTTGGAAAAATTTGGAGGGGATTCAATCCAGCAGGTCATCACCCATTATGAAAAAACTTCAAAATATTAAAATATTTTTGATAGGTATGATGGGTAGTGGTAAAACAACTGTTGGAAAAATTTTATCTAAAAATTTAAATCTTAATCTGATTGATCTAGATAGAGAATTAGAAAAAATTACTAGCCTATCAATAAAGGATATCTTCAATGAATATGGTGAGAAAAAATTTAGAAATATGGAAAGTTCGTACTTTATTGAAATAAATAAAACTACAAAAAATTGTATTTTTGCAACTAGCGGAGGAATCATTTTGAATCAAGAATGCAGCGATCTTTTAAAAAATGAGAGATTAACATTTTTATTAGATACGAGTACTGAAGTTTTATTTAAGAGGCTAAAAGGGAACTCATCAAGGCCCTTGATTCTAAAAGAGCAAGTTTCTTATAAAATTATATGTGATCTGTGGGAATCTAGAAAACAAGTATACAATGAATCTTCAAACTATACAATACTAACAGATCATTTAAGCCCAGAACAAGTTGCACAATCAATTAAGAAGGTAATTCATCAAAACAATTAATTTAAATTTAACAGGAAGGTCATATCCAATATGGATAGACTATGGAATTACAGATAAAATTGTTTTTCTCCTTAGATCTTATAAAAATACAAAATGGATAATTTTTACTCAAAAATCTATTTTTAAGTTCTGGAATAATAGAATTACATCCATTTTAGATAGCAATAACATCGATTACAAAGTTATTTTTTTAGAAGAAGGAGAAGATGCTAAATCAATTGACTCAGTTTCAAGGATATACAATGAACTCATTCAAATTGGTTGCAACAGAGAAACTATTTTTTTAGGTATTGGTGGTGGTGTTGTTGGTGATACTACGGGATTTATAGCCTCAACATTTATGAGAGGAATAAGTTATTTTCAGGTTCCCACCTCTATGCTATCCATGGTAGACTCTTCTATAGGTGGTAAAACTGCTATAAACACATCTAGAGGAAAGAATATGGTTGGGAGTTTTTTTCAGCCTAAAGGAGTAATAATTGACCCTGACTTCTTGGAAACAATAGCTGGAAAAGAAATTTTTTCGGCTATGTCAGAAGTAGTTAAATATAGCATTCTTTTTGATAAATTTTTTTTTTCTTATTTAAATAAGAATTTAGAAAAAATTATAGAAAGAGATCAAAAAACTTTAATGAAAATTATTTCAAAGTGCTGTGAGTTAAAGGCAAATATTGTATCAATAGATGAATTTGATAATGGAAAGAGAAAACTTCTAAACTTTGGGCATACGTTTGGCCATGCCCTAGAATTCAATTCCAACCTAGAAATTGATCATGGGCAATCAGTTGCATATGGTATTTTATTCGCAACTTTTTATTCTTTTAACGAAAAAAAGCTTAGCAAGAAAAACTTTGATAAGATTTTTAATTTTTTTAAAAAAATACACCTTCCAAAACTAAAGAAATTAAAATTTTCCTCATTGCTAAGTCTAATGAAAAATGACAAAAAAAGTGATAATGATGGAATTAATTTTGTTTTGATAAAGGATATGGGACAACCTTATATTGAAAAAATTAACGATGAAAAAATTATTAAATATTTAGAAGATTTTTATGAACATATTAGTTATAAATGGACCAAACCTTAATTTTTTGGGAAAAAGAAATATAGAAATTTATGGTGATGAGACTCTGGATGAGCTCATGGAATGGCTCGAAAATAGTTCTGTTGGCAAGCTTCATGATTTTAAGTTTTATCAATCAAACCATGAAGGTATAATAGTAGATACTATACAAGATGAGAGTTTGTGGGCTGAGGGCATAATAATAAACCCTGGTGCGCTTGGTCATTATTCATATTCAATTCGTGATGCATTAGATTCAATATCCGCGCCATCTATTGAGGTTCACATATCTAATATCAACAAAAGAGAAGCATTTAGGGCAAAGTCAGTGCTTAAGGGAGTGTGTATTGATCGAATTCATGGACAGGGCAAGTTAAGTTATTTAAATGCATTGAAAAAATTGACAACCTTGAAAAGCGTATAAATTTTTAAAATTAAAATTGATATTTGATGCTATAAAATAACGGGTTTAAATGTCGAAAAAGGTTAAATTAAAGGATTGAGATGAAAGTAAAAGTAAAAAAAATAAATGATTTCACTAGAGCCCTGACCGTAACTGTTAAATGGGAAGATTTGAAAGATGATTTTTCTAAGGAATATTCAAAGGCAAAAAAATCATATCAAATAGCAGGCTTTAGAAAAGGTAAGGTTCCTGATCATATAGTAGAAAAGGATCTTGGGCCTGGCATAGAAGCTAAATTCGCCGAAGATTCAATTAATAAATACTATATGGAATCTCTTATAAAGAACGAATTGAACCCAATAAATAAGGCAGAAATCAAAGACTTGAGTTTTAATAAGGGAGATCAATTAGTATTTACTGCAGAGTTCGAGATTCAGCCTGAGGTTGTTCTTCCAAAATACAATAAAATAAACATTCAAACTACCAGGTATATGGGGCAAAAAGAGGATGTGAAAAACGCACTTGATGATTTAAGACAGAAAAATGCAAATGTGAGAACCATTGAAGGAAAAATAAAGTCAGGTTATTTTATTAGAGGAGATTTTCAGCAGCTTGATGAATCCGGACTTCCAATTATAAATAAGATTACAAAAGATCAATATATTAGATTGGGTATGAAACCTTTTTCTGGAACATCTGAAAAACCTTTCATTGGGGCAAAGGCAGGGGATACAATTAGGACTAGCTTTGATTTAAATGATAAATCCGTAGCATATGAAATTAAGATAAATAAGGCAGAAGAAGAGGTTTTGCCTGATCTTGATGATGAATTTGCTAAAACACTCGATCCAAAGGTTTCTTCATTAAAGGAGTTCAAGGATAATTTGAACCAAAAAATTCAAGAGCAGTTAGATAGTGACCATAAACAGCAGGTTAATAATGAAATTATAAATTATTTTGTTAAGAATATTAAATTGAAAGTGCCAACATCAATGAAAGAAAAATATACTCAATTTTTAATGGATGACTTTAAAAATAAAAATCCAAAACAACCAGTTGATGAAAATGAATTTAAGAAAAACTATGATCAAATTTCAGAAAACAACATCAAGTGGTTTTTGGCAAAAGACAGGCTGATAAATGAAATGAAAATTTCAATAAACGATAACGATGTTGAAAAAAAGATTAAAGATTTTATAAAAGATAATAAAGACATGCAAGGTGATATTAAAAAATTCTACTCAGAGGATAAGAACAAGAAAAAGCTTAAAGAAGATCTTATAAATGAGAAACTTTTTAATAGTTTAAATAAATTTGTAACAAACAAAGTATCAGAAAAATCAACTGATGAACCAAGAAAGAAAAAATCAAGCGACACAGATATTCGCATGGGAAAAGGTAAATAATATGGACAGCAAGCATATATCTTCACTAGTACCTATGGTGGTTGAGCAGTCAGCAAATGGAGAAAGAGCCTTTGATATTTATTCCAGGCTGCTAAAGGAAAGAATCATCTTTTTAGGGTTTCCAATTGATGACTACATATCAAATCTAATAATCGCCCAACTGCTTTTTCTAGAAGCAGAAGATCCTGAAAAGAAAATTTCAATGTATATAAACAGCCCAGGAGGTGTAATAACAGCAGGCTTTGGAATACTAGATACAATGAATTATATAAAGCCTGAAATTGAGACAATTTGCATGGGTCAAGCTGCTAGTATGGCGGCTGTTTTACTTTCGTCTGGAACAAAAGGAATGCGATACTCATTAGAAAACTCTAGAGTAATGATTCATCAGCCCTTGGGAGGCGTTCAAGGTCAAGCTACAGACATTGAGATTCATACTAAGGAAATTCTCTTTTTAAGAGATAAACTTAATAAAATATTAAGTGACAATACGGGGCAAACTATAAAGACAATCGAAAAAGATACAAATAGAGATAATTTTATGGATTCAAATGAAGCCTTAAAGTATGGCTTAATTGATAGTATTGTAGAGCAGCGAAAATAGCTTGGTGAAAAAGTACAACGAAGAAACATTAAGCTGCTCATTCTGCAAACTATCCCAGAAAGAGGTTAAGTTCTTAGTTGAAGGTGATGAAGTATTTATTTGTGATAAGTGCGTTAAGAAGGCCAATAAAATAATTGATGCTGGCCTTCAGAAAAACAAAAAAAGTCCTGACTTTAATAATCTCAAGCCACTTCAAATTAAAAATCTTTTGGATGAATATATTGTAGGACAAGATTCCGCAAAAAAATCAGTATCTGTAGCTGTCTACAATCATTACAAAAGATTACAAAATTTTGTCTCTGATGATGTTGAGATTGAAAAGAGTAATATATTGTTGGTTGGTCCTACTGGAACAGGTAAAACCTTAATTGCCAAAACGTTATCAAAAATATTAAATGTTCCATTTGCTATCGCTGATGCAACTGTTTTAACTGAAGCAGGCTACGTTGGCGAAGATGTCGATAATATTTTGGTTCGTTTGTTTCAATCTGCAAATTTTGATCCAGAAAGAACCCAGCAGGGTATTATTTATATTGATGAAATTGACAAGATAGGAAGAAAGAGCGGCAATCCCTCCATTACTAGAGACGTATCTGGTGAAGGAGTTCAGCAGTCGCTTCTAAAGATTCTTGAAGGCACCAAGGCAAATATTCCTCCCAAAGGAGGTAGAAAGCATCCGGAGCAACCATTAGTTACCATTGATACAACTAACATTCTATTTATTTGCGGTGGAGCCTTTCAAGGCTTGGAGGGTATTATTGAAAAGAGACTATCAGGAGGTACAATGGGCTTCAATCAGGAGATAAAGACAAAGGTTGATGATTCTCATCTATTCAGCTGTACATCTTCTGATGATTTGCAAAAGTATGGATTTATTCCAGAGCTTATAGGTAGATTGCCTGTTATTGCATCGCTTGAAGAGCTAGATAAAACAGCTCTAAGAGCTGTTTTAACTAGACCTAAGAATGCTCTCATAAAGCAATATAAAAAATTATTTAAGATTGAGAATATTGACTTAGATTTTACTGAGGAAGCAGTTGAGGGTATTATCAATCTTGCAAAGGAAAGAAAAACAGGGGCCAGAGCTTTAAAGTCAATACTTGAGGAGTGTATGTTAGAGATTATGTTTGAGGCTCCATCTATAAAAGGCCTAGCTTCATGTACAATTACTGATGAGGTCATTCAAAAAGCATCCAAACCTATTTATAAAAAATTCAAGAAAACAGCTTAAAAGTTGTTTCATTCCGTTACCTCTGCCGATATGATTTTGTTGTTTTTATCACATGTTTTGTTTATTATAGTTCATAAATTCTCTACAAATAATATTTTTTTATAAAATGGAAAAGAACATTTTAAATATTAAATCATTTTTCAAGGTATTTTTACTGTCTGTTATTTTATTCAGTAGACTTATTGCGGATCCTTTTGAGTTTAGTCAGTCTACTCTTCAAGGATTCTACTTTTTTATTAGCCCAACATTTCAATCTCAATCATTTGGAATTGAAGAATTCACAGATACAAATGGCAATGGCACCTGGGATATAGGGGAAGCCTTTACAGACACTGATGGTGATGGGTTGTGGGATAGTAATAATGACTGGCTTGCAGCATATAGATGCTTAGAGTGGCAGGATGAAGTTTGTGTTAATGTAGGTGAATGTGTTGGCGCAAGACTTTGGGATAGAAACACTTGTGGAAGCGGTGTTTGCGACATTCCTACAAATGGAGATGATGGAGCTGACTATTCAGACAATTATATGCTTCAAGGTGAGGTGCCTGTATTTAGAATGTACATAGAATCTACAAATAGCTACTATGATGTTTCAGGTATAACTCTTGATGATGGGACTCTAATAAGCCCTAACGAAGTATCAGGCTGGCAAAATTTTGGTTTTTTTATGCATGGGGACATTGAGGCTCTAATTAAAGGGTGTACAGATGATACGGCCTGCAACTATGATTCTAGTGCCAACCAGGATGATGGTAGCTGTTTATTTCTTGACTGTAATGAGGAGTGTGGCGGCGTGGCCACTATAGATGAGTGCGGCGTATGTGGAGGAAGCGGAATAGCGGATGGAGCATGTGATTGCGATGGTAACGTAGAAGACTGCAGTGGTCTATGCGGGGGCAATGCTTTATTGGACTGCAATAGTGAATGCGGAGGAGATGCTCTTACAGATAGCTGTGGAAACTGTGTAAGTAGCCAAAACGAGCTGTGTACCTTTTCTGCCTACATTGCAAATCCAACGGCAGATGTAGGTGATGTGGTTCAGGTGCCAATAACTTTTCTTAGCAATAATCTACCAATTGGATCAATTGATTTTGATATTATTTTTGACAGCTCAATGCTTGATGATGAATCAGTTCAAGTTGATTGCAGCAATGGTCCCTTTTCAAGTTTTTCAGATCAATACAATGTTTCAACCATATTAGAAACTACTAAGTTATTAGTCTCACTAAGCACGGCAGGCAGCGATGTGGCTAGCCAGGGGGGGTTAATCTGTAGGATCGACTTTGAAATTATTTCAGGAAGTGAGGAGGCTGATGTTGTCACACCTTTAACTTTTTCTCAGATTGATGTTAATGGTTTAGATTTTTTGGATAGCTCCACATCTGGAGAAATATTAATTAATCAAATTA
>NHIV01000034.1 GCA_002170735.1 bacterium TMED198
ATGCTTAATGCTTTCAATTTAACTCCTGTTGACATGGTCAAGGTTGTTATTTTAGGGCAAGATCCATACCATGGTTTTGGAAAAGCTCATGGACTATCTTTTAGCGTTCCTAGAGGGATTAAGAGGCCACCCTCATTGATTAATATTTTTAAAGAAATTCAGAGCGATCTAGGTATAGAAGTTCCCTTATCGGGTTGCCTTGAGGGATGGGCTAAGCAGGGAGTTTTCTTGCTCAACAGTACTTTGACTGTTCGTGAGGCTAGCCCTAATTCACATAAAGATATAGGTTGGACTGTATTCACTGATAGTGTTATTAAAAATCTTAGCAGAGAAGGAAAGAATATAGTATTTCTTTTGTGGGGGGCCTATGCGAGAAAGAAACGTAGCATGATTGAGGGCAGTCGCCATCTTGTTCTTGAAGCTGCCCACCCGTCTCCACTATCAGCATATAATGGATTCTTTGGGTGTAAACACTTCTCCAAGGCTAACAGATATCTTGTAAGTAAAAATATAGCTGAAATAGATTGGAGTTTAAAGTAAAGTAAAGCATTAACTAAACTTTGTATATTAAATAATATATGAACAATTAACCTCAATTTTTGCTGTAAATTATAGCTAAGTTTATTTATGGAAAAATTGTAATTTATAACTTAAAGTCCTTAAATAAACAACAACTCAGGAGATTTGATGGATAAAGCCAGTATTGATTATTCGGTTGATCTAGACATAGCTAAAGAGCATGGTCTAAGTGAAGAAGAGTACAAACAAATTTTATCCATACTTAAGAGAAACCCCACATACGTAGAAATAGGCATTTTTTCTGTAATGTGGAGCGAGCATTGCTCTTATAAGAGCTCAATAAAAATGCTTAAAACTTTCCCTAGAGATGGAGATGTTATGCTCGTTGGTGCAGGTGAAGAGAATGCTGGAATAGTTGATATAGGTAACGATATGGCTTTAACCTTCAAGATTGAGTCTCACAACCATCCCTCTGCAGTTGAGCCTTATCAGGGGGCCGCAACCGGTGTTGGTGGGATAATGAGAGATATATTTACGATGGGTGCCAGGCCAATAGCTTCATTGAATTCATTAAGATTTGGGAGCCTTGAAATTGCTAGGAATAGATTTCTTTTAGATCATGCTGTTCAAGGTATTGCTGACTATGGAAACTGCTTGGGCATACCAACTGTTGGAGGCGAAGTCGTTATTGAGGATTCATACACAGGCAATTGCCTCGTCAATGCAATGAGCGTGGGCGTTGGCCATAAAGACCATATTATAAGTGCTATAGCCAAAGGAGTTGGAAATCCAGTTTATATAGTTGGCTCAAAAACAGGTAAGGATGGTATTCATGGTGCAACTTTTGCTTCAGTAGAGCTCACAGAAGAGACTGAGTCAAAAAAATCAAATGTCCAGGTTGGAGATCCATTTACTGAAAAACTTCTGCTTGAAGCATCAATGGAGCTAAGCAGAAAAGACTGGTTGGTTGGTATGCAAGATATGGGCGCGGCTGGTATTACATGTTCATGCACAGAGATGTCTGCAAAGGGGGGTGTGGGCCTTTCGATTAACCTTGACAAGGTTCCTCTTAGGGAAAAAAATATGAATCCTTATGAGATTATGCTTTCAGAGTCTCAGGAAAGAATGCTTGTTGTAATAGACAAAGGCTATGATGACAGTTTAATAGAAATTTTTAAAAAATGGGACTTGGATTGTGAATGTATAGGAGCGGTTACAGATACAGGAAATTTAGAAGTTTATTCAAAAGGTGAAAAGGTAGCTGATTTGCCATGTGATCCTTTAGTTCTGGGTGGAGGAGCTCCTCAATACGATATGCCCTCCATTGAGCCTGCTTATCTCAAAAGCTCTATTGTTAAGGAGTCAGATTTTGATGATTCAAAGAATTACAGAGAGATTCTTCTTAATCTTCTTGCTTGCCCCAACATAACATCTAAGAGATTTGTTTTTGAACAGTATGATTCAACCGTTAGAACAAACACAGTTCAAGGTCCAGGCGGCTCTGCAGCTGTAGTGCGCTTAAAAGGTACAAATAAGGCAATTTCTATAAGCACTGACTGCAATGGTCGATTTGTGTATTTAAATCCCTATGAAGGTGGAAAGCGGGCTGTTGCTGAGTCTTCTAGGAATGTTGTATGTACAGGTGCGAAGCCTATAGCTATAACAAATTGTCTTAACTTCGGAAATCCGCAAGACCCTGAAGTTTACTGGCAGTTCAAGAGAGCAGTTGAAGGCATAGGAGAGGCCTGCAAGGTACTTAATACGCCTGTAACTGGAGGTAATGTTAGTTTCTACAATGAAACCAACGACTCTTCAATTTATCCTACACCAGTTATTGGAATGGTAGGATTGATGGAAGATGTTAGCCATTCTACAACAATAGGCTATAAAGAGCCTGGGGATATTATTCTATGCATTGGCAACTTAACTGGAGAGTTTGGAGGTTCAGAGTACTTGAAGGTCATTCATGGTGAGGTTAAGGGCCCAATCAGCACCTTAGATTTGGCGCAAGAAGTTGCTGTTCAGGAAGTTTGTCTGGAATCTATTCAGAGTGGATATATAAAATCAGCACATGATATATCAGATGGAGGCCTAGCAATTAATATTGCTGAATCTATTCTTAGTTCTGTTGGATCAATAGGAGCTGAAATACACATAACTTCGAAAATTAGAACTGACTTGCTTCTTTTTGGAGAGAGTCAGAGTGTTATTATTGTTACAGTTTCAAAGGAAAATCTTCATAATGTTGTTTTAAAGGCTAAAGCCAATGATGTATTTACTCAGTGTATAGGAAGTGTCAATAATTCTGGGAGGTTAACCTTCAATGACGTTTTATCAGTAGAGCGTAGTGAGATGTCTCCTGCATACTTTGAAACTTTAGGAAAAATTATAGATTATTAGATTGGCATGAAAAGAGGAAGAATATTTTTTAATGGCAGTCCTACCCCATCCTTAGGAGTTGAGGTAGAGTTGCAAATATTTAGCAAAGATGATTATAGCTTGTACCCTGGTGCTCCATTGATTCTTGAGCAGTTTCAAGGTAGCATGAAGATAAAAGAAGAGCTTCTTGAATCAATAATTGAAATTAATACAGATATATGTAAAGATGTGAGCCAAGCAAGATCTGACCTCACTTCAACAATTTCAGAGGTTAACAAGTTTGTGGAATCTAAGAACTTGGGTTTAGTTTCAATGGCTACGCACCCTTTCTCAAGTTGGACCGATCAATCAATTACCAAGTCTGAAAGATATATACACTTTCTTGATAGAATGCAGTGGCCGCTTAGAAGACTTCTTATAACAGGTATTCATGTTCATATTGGTGTAGAGTCAGGAGAAAAAGCAATAGCTGTAACAAATGGGCTTATGCGGTACATACCCCATATGATTGGAATTTCTGCAAATTCACCCTTTTTTGCAGGAGAGAAAACAGGATTGGCTTCAACGAGAACAAAAATTTTTGAGGCAATGCCAACAGCAGGATTACCTCCAAAGTTGGTTAACTACAGTGAATTTCAAAAATTTATGCGAACACTACAAAAAGCAAATACAATCGAGTCAATTAGAGAAGTCTGGTGGGATATCCGGCCTCATCCTGGCTTTGGAACGGTAGAAATAAGGGTATTTGATAGCGTGCCAACTATTAATGACATAATGAAGCTAGCTGCTTTTGCTCAGACACTAGTTGTTGGCATTTCGGATCACTATGATGAAGGGACTCAACTTGATTTTCTCGATTCTTGGATTATCACAGAGAATAAATGGAGGGCAACTAGGTACGGACTTGATGCAGATATAATAGTTGATGAAAACGGAAATCAGCAATCTCTAAAAGGAGCTATTATTGATACTATAGATAAGCTTATTCCTGTTGCAAGGGAGTTGAGATGTGCAGATGAATTTGAGTCAATCGTTGATGATGTCGAAAATAACACATCTCCATATACTAGGCAGATAAGGATAGAAGAAGAGAGCGGATCTATGGAGGAGATTGTAAAAGAGTTTAATTCAAACTTAGTTAGCGAGCTTAAGTAGTGGGGTAAAATACAGAGTATTTTTCTTTATCAAGAAAGCTTAAAATTTCATCATGAATATATCCATTCGTAGCTAGAACTCTATCCGCAGTATAGGGTAGAGGGGCCAAGTTCCAATCGCTTGTTTTTCCACCTGCTTCTCGCAAAATTAGATCTCCTGCGCAGATATCCCATGGTTGAAGGCTGTACTCGTAAAAACCTTCAAATCTTCCCATTGCAACGAAGCAAAAGTCTAGGGCTGCAGCTCCAAGTCTTCTTATACCCTGGCATGTTCCATAAAGCTCTTCAAAGAGCCTGAAAGATGCAGTCCATCTTTCATCACAAATATAAGGAAAACCTGTAACTAACAAGCTTTCACTTAAACTTTTACATGAAGATACTTTGATTGGTTTATTGTTTAAGAAAGCGCCTTTTCCTTTGGCAGCGTAAAAACATTGATCGTAAACTGGGTTGTAGACTACCCCTACAACTGTTTCCTTCTTATACTGAAGTCCTATTGAAACTGCAAATATGGGAAGATTATGTACAAAGTTGGTTGTACCATCAAGTGGATCGACAATCCATCTAAAGTCATTGCTTTCATTTAATAATGTTGAGGATTCCTCAGCAATCACATCATGGTTTAGGTAAGTAGATTGAATCATTTTAATAATATAATCTTCAGATTCAAGATCTGCTTTTGTAACTAGATCTCTATAGCTTGATTTTGAGCTATGGTTGGGTAGCTTGCCAAAATAATTCATCAAGACTTTGCCTGCACCTTTTGCAGTATCTATTGCAAAAGATTCGTATTCGGAAAGAATCAAGTTACTTGTATACTTTAAATAGACCTTTGTTGTATCTGTCCCAGTAGTCATTTAGCTTTGCCTTGACTACAGGAAGCAGAAATAAGCATCCTATGATATTAGGAAATCCACATGAAAGTATCATCATATCTGAGAAATCAATAACATTTCCAAGTGAGGCTATAGCGCCAAGTACAACACATCCAAGGTATATAGCTTGATAGAACTTTATAGAAGAAGAGCCAAAAAGATACTTCCATCCTTTATCGCCATAGTAGTACCAAGAGATCATTGTACTAAATGAGAATAAAAAAACTACTACAGATAGTATATAGGGGAACCAGGAAATGGCGCTTCCAAAAGCAGCTGAAGTTAACTCTGCACCATTAATCCCTCCACCTACTTGATAAAGGGGGTTGGCATCTTTAGTTATAAGTATAACAGAGGCAGTCATAAAGCAAACTACTATTGTATCAATAAAGGGACCAACCATAGCCACAATTCCTTCTCTTACAGGCTCATCGGTTTTTGCAGCGGAGTGAGCAATGGAGGCTGATCCAACACCACCTTCATTACTAAAAACAGCTCGTTTAATACCTGTAACAAGAGCGCCAATAAATCCGCCATATGCGGCATCTGGGTTAAATGCTTGCTGAATTATAGAATCTAAAACCCCTGGCAGCTTATCTATATTATTTAGTATTATATACAAAGAAGCACCAACATATAATACAACCATAAATGGAACGATTTTTTCGGTTGTTTTACCAATTCTTTTAATACCACCAACTATAACAGCCCCAACTAATATAGCTAGTAATATTCCATATAAATAATTTGGCAAGCCAATAAGTTTTCCAAATAGTTCATAGGATTGGTTGGCTTGAAACATATTTCCACCCCCAAAAGCACCACCAATAATAAATATTGCATACATACCACCAAGAAATTTACCTAAAACAGGGTAGGCTGTTTTATTTAAAACCCACCCATCTTTATCTATATCACTAAGACCTTGGCTTAAATAGTACATAGGCCCACCACTTACAGATCCATCTTCGTTGACTGTTCGGTATAGCTGTCCAAGAGTGCATGAAACAAACTTTGCTGACATGCTAAAAAATGCAATAAATACCATCCAAAAAACAGCGCCCGGTCCACCAAGAGATACGGCAACAGCAACACCCGCAATGTTACCGAGTCCAATAGTTGCAGATAAGGCGGAAGTTAAAGCTTGAAAATGACTTATCTGGCCAACATCATTAGGGTTGTCATACTTACCTTGTACTATATGTATAGCATGCTTAAACCCTCTTATATTTATAAATTTAAAGTAAAAAGTAAAGATTAGAGCCCCAGATAGGAGTACAAGTACGATTAATGGGAAGCCATTAAGTTCCATAAATAAAATAGGAGCTATATTGGATACAAATATTCCAAAAAATTCATTAACACTGTCAGCAAATTGCATAGAGTCTCCTTCTATAGTTTGGTCTCTCTAACCGTTTCCTTTACTGCATCTAAGGTTAAGTTAAGCTGTTTTTGTTCATTGTCCAAAAGCTTGAAATCTAATATTTTCTCAACTCCATTACAGCCAATAACAGCAGGGACTCCAATGAAGAAGCCCTTAATATTAAACTCACCTTCGCACAAGGCAGCACATGGGAGTACTCGTTTTTTATCTTTGATGAAAGATTCGGCCATTTCAATTGCTGATGCAGCAGGCGCGTAGTAGGCCGATCCATTCCCAAATAATTTTACCAGTTCACCACCGCCAAAGCGAGTTCTATCAACAATAGCATCAAGTTTTTTTTTAGAGATTAACTCTTCTGCTGGAATTCCTCCAATAGTAGCGAGTCTTGTTATAGGTACCATTGTATCTCCATGCCCACCAAGGACCATACAGTTAACATCTTGCACTGAATAGCCAGTCTCCATAGCTAAAAAAGTTTTAAATCGAGTACTGTCAAGCACTCCAGCCATTCCTACGACCTTATTTTTCTTAAATCCAGAGACTTTGAAGAAAGAATAAACAATAGCATCAATTGGGTTTGATAAAACAATCACAAAGGCATTGGGTGCGAACTTCTTAACATTATTGGCAACGTCTGTGATGATTTTTATATTAATATCAAGTAAATCTTCTCTATTCATTCCAGGCTTTCTTGGAACACCTGCGGTTATGATAACAACGTCAGAGTTTTTGATGTCTTCAGGATCTGAAGATCCAGTTATTGAAGAGTCAAAGCCATCAAGGGGGCATAGTTGGCTTATATCTAAAGCTTTGCCCTTAATCATTCCCTCGGCATTTGGGATGTCGTAGATAACTATATCTCCCAGTTCCTTCTGAGCTGCAAGTAGGGCGAGGTTGCCTCCTATCTGACCGCCTCCAATCAATGTAATTTTAGATCTTTTCATGATTCTCCTTATGATCTTTTGTCCATGGGAACAAAAGATCTTTTTGTGTGGCCTGTGTAAACCTGTCTAGGCCTATAGATTCTAGTTTTTGAATCAGATTTCATTTCATTCCAATGAGCTATCCATCCAGGCAACCTCCCAAGTGCAAACATGACTGTAAACATATTTGTAGGTATGCCTATAGCTCGGTACATGATGCCTGAATAAAAATCAACGTTTGGATACAAATTCCTTTCAATAAAGAACTCATCATTAAGCGCAACTTCTTCTAGATTTCTTGCTATATCAAGCAAAGGATCATCAATACCAAGTTTATCTAACAACTTAGCAGCAGATTCTTTTAAAACCTTAGCTCTGGGGTCAAAGTTTTTATAAACTCTATGTCCAAATCCCATTAAGCGAAACTTTGAAGTCTTGCTTTTTGCTTTTTCAATGTACTTTTTATAGTCATTGTCGCTCTTGTGGATCATGCCTAACATCTCAATTACTCTCTGATTGGCGCCACCATGAAGTGATCCCCATAGAGCACCAATTCCAGCAGCTATCGATATATAAAGATTTGCATTGCTACTTCCTACCATTCTGACTGTAGAGGTAGAGCAATTCTGTTCGTGGTCAGCATGAAGAATCAGTAGCAATCTAATGGCATCGGAGACAACAGGGTTTACTGTGAACTCTTCAGCTGGTACGGCGAACATCATTCGAATGAAATTATCTTCATAAGATAGATCGTTCATTGGGTAGATCAGTGGCTGGCCAATTGATTTTTTGTATGAGAATGCTGCGAGTGTTTTAACCTTAGCAAGGATCCTTATAATATTTAAGTTTGAAGGCTCTTGCTGAACATCTGGATAAAATGTAGATAGAGCCGCAACTGTTGAAGCTAAAACTCCCATAGGATGTGCATTCATGGGGTAGCTATCAAAAAATTTTTTCATATCCTCATGAATTAAGGAATGGTAGGTAAGTTGATTCGAAAAATCAGCTAGCTCATTATTGTTTGGAAGTTCACCGTTAATCAAAAGATACGCAATTTCTGAAAATCTTGCTTTTTTTGCAAGCTCTTCAATGGGATATCCTCTGTATCTAAGTATACCTTTTTCACCATCTATAAAGGTTATATCGCTTTTACATGAACCTGTATTAGCGTATGAAGGGTCTAAAGTTATATGCCCAGTCTCTTTTCTAAGAGATCCAATATCTATAGCTTTTTCTTCTTCGGATCCAACTATGATGGGGAGATCAATTGTAGTTCCTTCAAGAGTTAATTTAGTTTTTTTTGTCATCAATGGTATACCTCTATGTGAAATTTTTTATTTTTAAGGGGAAAATGCCACCTGTCATATTGTAAAATTTAATATCGTAAAAGATGGATCACAATAATAAACAATTAAGTTTTTATGTGATGCCTGTCACTTGGGCTAGGTTTCAGACAGAAAATGATTGTAAAAAAAGATTTTTTTATATAACTTTTTTTATATAAAAAAGGAATTTATGTGTTGCTTGGTATGCAATTTAGCGTAATGCTCTTATCTTTCATTGCACTGCAGCAGTAAGTTTATAACATTAATAGGGGGAGTTCATCAATGAAAAAAATACTCAGTTTGTTTTTTATCGTTGGCTTAATATTTGCAAATGGAACGCTAGGTTTTATCGATAATGAAGATGGTACCTATGACGTTGGTTTTACAAGCGATACACCAATAGGTGGCTTTCAGTTCTCAGTTGAGGGAGAATTGCTTGATGCATCTGGCGGTCTTTCTGCTGATGCTGGATTTTTAATTTCAACTGGTAGTGGGATGGTCTTGGGCTTTTCACTTTCTGGTGCCACTATTGATCAAGCTGAAGGTCTTCTTATCCAGGTAGAAGGCTCTGGAATTACAGAGCTTAGTGGTATTGTTATGTCAGATGCAGCAGGAGGTCAGCTTGATTTCTCATTTGACCCTGATTGGGGTTCATCTGGTAATTCAGATTGCACTGATGATCCAACCGGTGAGCTTGGTTCCTTTGGTGTAGCTTGTGAGCAGGCTATTGGGTTCTTTGGCTGTACAACATCTCCATGGGGTGACTTGGTTGAGCTTTGCCCTCTTAGTTGTGATAACTGCCCAGAAGATGATGGTGGAGACACTGAAATAACAGATGGCTGTGATCTTCCTTTAAACAATCTTTTTATTTTATCAGATGGATCTGTACTTTATAACACTGACACAGCTATTGGGGGCTTTCAATTTACTGTTGAAGGAGCTACTCCATCCGATGCATCTGGAGGGGCATCTGGTGACGCAGGCTTCTTGATGTCAGCTGGAAGCGGAATGGTTTTAGGTTTTTCACTTTCAGGGGCAACATTTGATGGTTGCGGTACCATGACAGTTGTAGTACTTGATGGTGAGCCATCGGGCTTGTCCGGCATAGTAGTGTCTGATGCCTCTGGAGGAGAGCTGAGTTTTTCGTACTACGGAGAAGCCTCAGACGTTCTAGGTTGTACTGATATGCTTGCCTGCAACTACGATGAAGAGGCTACTCAGGATGATGGTGGCTGTGAATATGCGGAAGAGAATTTTGACTGCGATGGAAACTGTACAGCAGAGGTAGACTGTGCGGGCGAGTGCGGTGGAGATGCAGAAGATTTAGGCTGTGGATGTGGCAACGCTGCTCCATCTATAGCATGTGAAGACACCGATGGTGATGGCCTTGGTAACCCAGGCACGGAGACAGA
>NHIV01000035.1 GCA_002170735.1 bacterium TMED198
CCATCCCAAGGAATATCTGAAATAGCAAGAGCTGCAGACGCTCCTATGGTGCCTAAAATATCTGCATTATTCTCATCGTCATAGGACAAAACATTAATACTAATTATTGTTTCATTTAAATAGTTTTCTGGAAAGAGTGGACGAATAGGTCTATCAGTCAACCTCGCAGCCAATATTTCCACATCAGATGGTCTTGCCTCTCTTTTTAGAAAACCTCCAGGAATTTTTCCTGCAGCGTAATATTTTTCTCTATAATCTACAGACAACGGGAAAAACCCCATATCTTCTTTAGCCTGCTTTGCTGATGTTGCCGTAACTAAAACAACAGTTTCGCCTAAAGACACAAGAACAGATCCATTGGCCTGCTTAGCCATTTTCCCTGTTTCTATTTTTAATTCTTTATTGCCAATACTAATCTTATTTTTAAACATTCTATTTTCCTTATTTTCTCAAACTTAATTCTTTAATTACTGCCACGTATCTATCTTGATCTTTTTTTAATAAATAATTCAACAACCTTCTTCTTTTAGAGACAAGGTTCAATAAACCTCTTCTACTATGAGTATCTTTTTTATTGCCTTTTAAATGCGCTGTAATATTATTAATTCTTTCAGTGAAAATTGCTATCTGAGATTCAGTTTTTCCTGAATCCTTATCATTGCTGCCAAATTTCTTAATCAAACTTGCAGATTCTTCCTTCGTTAAAGACATTTATACATCTCCTTTATATATTCTAATACTTTAAACATAATTCCTTATCAATAACTAACTGACCTTTTAATTCTTCCATACTATTAAATTTAGTTTCATTTCTGATAAACTTTATAATTATTATTTTTATTTTTTTTCCATATAAATCAATTCCTTCTTTATTAATCAGATGAACTTCAATACACCTGTTTTTTTGAGATCCTATAGTTGGCCTAAATCCAATATTACACATTCCAGAAAACACCTCTTTGCCTTCTACAACCTTAACATAATATACTCCATCATTTGGGAGCATTACCATTTCAGATATTTCTAAGTTTGCTGTTGGAAAGCCAATTTTAGAACCAATACCACTCCCCCTTACAACTTTGCCTTCAATTTCAAGATTCCTACCAAGAAGTTTTTTTACTGTCAACAAATCGCCTTTTTCTACCATTCCTCTAATTAAAGAACTACTTATTATTTTATTTGACTTTTTTATATATTCTACATCTATAACATTATAATTCATTTTTTTAGAGTACTTTAAAAGCAAATCCAAGTCGCCTCTTTTTTTATATCCAAAATAGTTATTTTTATTACTAAAAATATATTTAGGAAAATAGTTTTTAACTAAAATTTTAATAAATTCAATTGGTTCAATTTTGGAGAAATTTTTATCAAACTTTATACAAACTACTTTATCCACACCTAGTTTTTTTATTTTTTCCAATCGATCTCTAAATGATTGTAGTAAAAACCTTCTTTTGCAATTTTCATCTAAAACGGTCTGGGGATGTGGATTGAAAGTTACTAATATTGATTCTAGGTTTTGTTCTCTTGTTCTTTGAACCATATCTTTAATTAGAGCTTGATGGCCTAAATGCACGCCATCAAAATTGCCAAAAGTTAATGCGCTTCCATCTTTAACAGTAATATTATTTACTTCTGTGATAATATCCATTGTTCTAATTCTTTAATATTTACAGAATTTTTCAGGTTAAAGGGACCAACTTTTGATCGAACAAGAGATTTAAGATGTCCTACAGTATTTAAATCAGATGCTATATCTCTAGCTAAAGATCTTATATATGTGCCTTTTCCACATTTAATTTTTAATTTTAAAATATTACTAGAATATCTCAACAAATTAATGTCATAAATTTTTATTTTTCTAGGGTCTCGATCAACAACCAAGCCTCTTCTAGCTTTTTTATATAATCTTTCACCTTTAATCTTTAGTGCAGAAAACATTGGAGGAATCTGATCAATAGTCCCTAAATATGTATCTAGAACATTATTAATAATATCTAAATTTAAATTGGGTACTTTTGAAGTTTCAGTTACTCTTCCTGTTGGATCTAAGGTATCAGTTTTCACACCTAAATGCACCTCTGCAATATATTCTTTTTTAAAGGACATTAGATGATTTGATTCTTTAGTTTTTTTCCCTGTGCATATAACCAAAACTCCAGTGGCAAATGGATCTAATGTTCCAGCATGACCAACTTTAATTTTATATAAATGTTTTTTCACTTCTTTCACTACACCAAAAGAAGTAATGTCTGTAGGCTTGTTTATCGAAAAAATCTTATTCAAGAAGATTATTATTTTTTAAGATCTTTAATTTTGCGATCAATATGATCTACTTTTTTCAAAGAGTCATCATAAAAGAATGAAATATCAGGCACATACTTAGACTGTATTCTTTTACCAAGCTTATATCTGATTGGCTTTTTTGAAATATTTATCAATGAAACAGCATCATTTTCATCAATGGAATTACTTAGAAAGCTCAAACCTATCTTTACAGTTCTTAAATCTGAACTAACATCAACCTTTGTAATAGTGACTATTCCAATCTTATTTGTAGGTAAATCTTTTAAAAAAATATCTGAAAGAATTGTTTTTATCTCATCAGACAACCGATCAGATCTTCTATATGGCCGTGAAGGGAAAATTACAACGTTCTCTTTATCTCTTTGATTTCATGTACTTTAATCAAATCTCCATCTTGAAATTCCGTAAAACCTTCAACCCCAATACCACACTCAAATCCCTCCAGAACTTCATTTACATCTTCCTTAAATCTTTTTAATGAAGTTAATTTTCCTTCATGAAGGATTTCATCATTCCTAACCACCCTTAAAAGCGCATTTCTAATAACTTTACCCTTAACAACTGAGCAGCCTGCAATTAAACCAATTTTAGGTACCTTAAATTGAGCTCTTACTTCAGCCATGCCAAGCGATTCTTCTACTTTTTCCGGCTCAAGAAGACCTTCTAAAGCTAGCTTAACCTCATTAATTGCTTCATATATAATGGAGTAAAGCCTAATATCAACACCTAGTTTTTTTGCTTCATGCTTTGCTTCTGGAGAAATTTTTACATTAAATGCAATAATTATAGCATTTGATGCAGTAGCTAGGGCTATATCATTCTCTTTCACCATTCCAACAGATCTATGTATAACCTTAATTACAACCTCTTTAGTAGAAAGCTCCATAAGCGAATCACTTAAAGCTTCAATTGAGCCATCAACATCGCCTTTTATTATTATTGACAATTCTTTTACTTTGCCAGATGAAATTTCTTTACCAATTTGATCTAAAGTTAATTTTTTGTGTCTCCTTAACTCAGACTCTCTTTTTACAGCCGCACGCTGATTAGTTATCTTTCTTGCTTCCTTTTCATCATTCAACACTATAAACTTTTCACCTGCATTAGGAACTTCTTTAAATCCAAGTACTTGGACTGGATCAGATGGTTCTGCATTCAAAATTTTATTACTTCTTTCATCTAATAATTCTCTAACTTTTGAGAACTGATATCCACATATAAAGATATCTCCTTTTTGAAGAGTACCATTCTGAATAAGAACCGTTGCTATAGGCCCGAGTCCTTTATCAAGTTTTGACTCAACAACTACACCTCTTGCACTAGCTGCATTTTCAGCTTTCAATTCTAAGACTTCAGCTTCTAATAAAATCTTATCAAGTAAATCAGGTATTCCTGCACCCGTTTTAGATGAAATCTCTGCACACTGAATTTTACCACCCCAATCCTCAACAAGTAAAGATTGCCCAGAAAGACCTTTTTTAATATTATCGGAATTGGCCGTAGGCAAATCAATCTTATTAATTGCTACAACTATTGGGACAGAAGCAGCCTTTGCGTGATCAATAGCTTCAATTGTTTGAGGCATAACTTTATCATCAGCAGCCACTACAATTACAACGATATCTGTAACCTGAGCTCCTCTAGCTCTCATTGCAGTAAATGCGGAGTGACCAGGGGTATCTAGAAAAGTAATTTTCTTATTATTTTCTAATACTACTTCATAAGCACCAATATGCTGAGTTATGCTACCAGATTCTCCAGCCACAACATTAGTATCTCTGATATAATCTAATAATGATGTTTTCCCATGATCAACATGACCCATAATTGTAACCACTGGCGCCCTGCTATCTGTACCTTTATTTTCATTTAATTCTTCAGCAACATTATCCTCTACAGCATCTTCTAAGGTTTCAATGTCACAACCGTATTCATCAGAAACCATGATTATAGTATCCATGTCTAATCTTTGATTGATTGTGACCATAAGGCCAAGATTAATACAAGATTTTATAATATCTTGAACTGATACAGATAAAGATTGCGCAAGCTCATCTACAGTAATAAATTCTGGCAGCTTTAATAATTTTCTATTTGAGTTAAGATCATTAACCTCTAAATCAACTGCCTTTTTATTTTTCTTTTTAGAAGATTTTTTTGAAGAACCTGAAATTATTTTGTTAAGCTGAAGATTACTACTACCTTTTTTGTTATCAGTTGGACGTTTTGACTTATTGATTTTATCTGAAATTGAAGTAATATCTACTTTCTTTAAATTCTTCAATCTATCTGTCAAGGAGCCTCTTTTTAAGCTTGAGGGCTCTTCCTTGGAAGAAGATTCATCTGATCTTTTAATGATTTTCAGTTTTATACTTGATTCTGGAGTACTTAATATTTTTTTCGGTTTTTCTTGATCAGCAGTTTCTTTGCTTGCCATATTTTTTTTAGGCTCAACTTGAAGCTCTTGCTTTGATTCTAATGATATGTTTTGTTCAACAACTCTTTTTCTTGCTTTGTCCTTTCTAAACCTCTCAATTTCAAGCCTATCTTTTGAGAACTCCTCAAGAATCATACTGTAAGTTTTTTCATCTACTGGCATCATATGGCTAGAAATTTCTAGACCTTTTTTAGTCAAAAAATTGATTATTTCAGTATGTGAAATATTTAATTCTTTGGCAATATGGAAAATTCTTTTTTTCATGAATAAATCCTTTTAGGCTTCTTCTTCTTGAGTTACGGTATCCTCATTGACATTTTCTTTGACATCTTCAGTGGCTTTTTCTTTATATACTTGAATTAAAGAAATTATCTTTTCATAAGTTTTAGGGCCAAGACCTTTAATTGATAAAATATGATCTTTATCTAGATCTTCAAAATCCGCACTTGTAACAATATTGTTATCTGATAGAATATTAACATGCTTTTCATTTAGCTCCTCAATTTCCTCAAGGTATATATTGTTTTCACCTTGGTGTTCACTTCTTTTAACAGCATCAATTCTATAATTAGTTACATTTGAAGCTAATCTTATATTTTGACCATTTTTTCCAATTGCCATGGAAAGCTCTTCATCTTCAAAGACTGCTACAACAAATGGCCGCTCTTCATCTAAATATAAGTCTATAGGCCTAGCTGGAGCCAAGGCTCTAGAAATAAGTATTTCAGGTCTTTCGCTCCAATTTATTATATCTATTTTTTCGCCATTAAGCTCTCTTACAATAGATTGAATTCTACTACCTCTCATGCCTACACAAGCTCCAACTGCATCAATTCTTCTATCAGAAGAATAAACTACTATTTTACTTCTATCTCCTGCAACCCTACTAACAGATTTAATTTCAATTATACCATCCTCAATTTCAGGAATTTCCAGTTCAAATAATTTCTCAAGAAATGAATCGTCAGATCTTGAAAGAATAATTTCAGGACCACGAGCAGTAACCTTAATGTCTTTCAGAATGCCTCTAATTGTTTCGCCTCGTCTGTACCTATCATTAGGCATCTGCTCTGATTTAGGCAACATGATTTCCACGTTATCTTTAATTATAAAAATTCTATCTCTTTGAATCTGATGGACACTTCCAACAAATATTTGACCAATTTTGTCATTAAATTCACCATAGATAGCATTTCTTTCTATCTCTTTCAACTTTTGAGATAAAAATTGCTTTGCTGAAGAAATCAATCTTCTTCCAAAGCTTTCAGGGTCAACTATTTCAACAAAAGGATCGCCTAATTCAAGGTCTGGCTCAACCTTTATAGCCTTTTTCAAGCTAATTTCCTTGATTTCATCATCAACTTCCTCGACAACTGTTTTTTCCTGGTAAATTTCAATCTCTCCTTTCTCCATGTTTGCAATTACACTAAAATTATCAATATCTTCTCCATACTTCTTCTCAATCATTACTATAAAAATATCCTCGATTATTGTGCTAAGCTCAACTCGATCAATATTTTTTTCATCAGCTATAGTTTTAAAAGCTTCAATTATCTCTTTATTTATCAAAATAGTTCTCCTCCAAGATTAAGTAAAAAAACAAATGGGGCTAAAGCCCCATTTGTTATAGACAAAATTTAATTAAAAAATTAGACTCTATCCAAATTATTTATTTAGCCTTATTTTTTAAAAAATATTCAATTTCTATCAATGTGTTTTTTTCAGAAAAGCCTATCTCATCTCTATCAATTGAACTCATTATAGACTCTGCTTTTCCATACTCACCCATTTCCATTAGAACATATATTTTTTTTATCTTAACAGGCAAGCTCAAATCAGAAGAATTTGACATTGAAATTGACTTATTGTAAAAATTTAAAGCTTCAGAGTAATTACTCCTATCAAATAAAATGTCACCTTTTAGCCTATTAAATTGATAATTAAGACTGTTATCACTTGATGACAAAGTACTATTAATTACAAGATCTTCAACTTTTTCAAAGTTGCCAAGCAAAACTTCTCCTCTTAATGAGTTAAGAATCGCAAAGTCTGAAGATGAGGTTCCAGGGTATTGAGAAGCAATTTCATTAAATTTTTCAATTGAAGTCCTTAATTCAATAGAGTCAGCTATGGATGCGCTAAATAGATTCTCTGATGATAAACTATTAAAAAATGCACTCATTGCTTCCTGATTTAGCTCCCAACCCTTTTTATTATTTTTATTTAAATTATTAATGTAGAATGATATCGAAGCTATTGCTACAATTAAAACTAAAGCTATATAAAAAAAGGTAGTTTTCTTTTCAATTATATATTCCACTAGAGCTACAATTTTTTCTTTTACTGGATCGTGCCTTATTTCATCTTTATTCATTTTATACTCCTATATGTACCCTCGTCCCGAATCGAACGGGAATCTATCGCTTAGGAGGCGACTGTTCTATCCAATTGAACTACGAGGGCATTTATCGCCTCATTTTTTAAAAAAAGTGACTGTAAATTTAAATTATAAAATGCTCATGTCAAAATTTTTTATTTAGATAATTCATTAAAATAACTTTCAAATCATTTAATTTTATTAATGTATAAATATTAGTTTATATTTAACTTTATCAAAATTTTTACAAATTAATTTAAAGGAGTTATGTTATGAATAGGCATATTATTACTATTTTTTTACTTTTGACTTTTATTTTTTCTCAAGATAGTTCAATACTTCCTATGCAAAAAATTGCAATTGAGACAATACAAGCTGATAAGAAAATATCTAATGATCAGCTTTCTAAGCTATTATCAACTTTTGAAGTAAACAGTATAGAGCAATTATCTCAAGCTAATGCTAGTAATGTGATAAATTCATTACAAAGTGGTAATGAAGTTGTCAATACTCCTCCTGTTATTGCAGAAACACTTGAGGTTGGGATGACCAAAAGATTTTATTTAATTGATGGAAACAGTTTTTATGGAACAATTGCAGAAGTCGATGAAACTGACTGTACAATTAAAACTGATAATAGTTTATCAATGAAAATTCCATTAACTGACATTCTAGAAGAAACCATTGAAGCTACTTTGAGAAATGGTGATTTAGTATCTGGCCCTGTAATTTCTGAAAATGATGAATTAATGGAAATAAAAACTAAATACA
>NHIV01000036.1 GCA_002170735.1 bacterium TMED198
AACTTGGTAAATCTGAGCAAAAAATGAAAATAATAAAAATCAAGGAAATCAACAAATTTGAAAATAAGTTAGTTAGAATAAATGGCTGGGTGTACAATTCTAGAAGAAGTGGAAAAATTGGATTTTTAACAGTACGAGATGGATTTGGATTGATACAATGTGTAGTTGTTAAGGATGACATAGGAGATGAAAGCTTTGAAAGCTTTAAGCGTTTGACTCAAGAGTCCTCTATTACTGTAATTGGCAAAGTTGTTAAGAATGATAGAGCTATTGGAAAATATGGGATTTTAGTTGATAGTTATGAGTTACACCATCTAAGTCAAGACTATCCAATTACGCCTAAGGAGCATGGAACTGAATATTTAATGGCAAATAGGCATTTATGGCTAAGGTCAAAAAGGCAGCATGCAATTTTAAGGGTTCGGCATGAAATTGTAAAAAGTATAAGAGATTTTTTTGATATGAATGATTTTACATTAGTTGATACTCCAATTTTTACGCCAAATGCAGCAGAAGGTACATCTACTTTATTTAGAACAGAATATTTTGGGAAAGAAGCATTTTTAGCACAAACTGGGCAGCTATATGGAGAGGCCTCTGCCATGGCATTTGGGAGGCACTATAATTTTGGTCCATGCTTTCGTGCTGAAAAAAGTAAAACAAGGAGGCACCTTACAGAATTCTGGATGGTTGAGCCTGAAATTGCTTATTGTGACATTGAGGAAGATATGATGTGGGCTGAGAATTTGCTGATTTATATCGTTCAGCAAGTAATAAAAAACAAGTCAAATGAGCTTAACATTTTGGAAAGAGATATTGATGTTCTAAAAAAAGTAGCAGGGCCATTTCCAAGAGTAAGTTATACAGATTGCATTGAAATTTTAAATAAGGCTGACTTTAATATTAAATGGGGTGAAGATTTTGGATCTCCAGAAGAGACCTATATTGCCAATCAGTATGATTCTCCTGTAATAGTCCATCGTTTTCCTTCAAAAATAAAAGCCTTTTATATGAAAAGAGACCCTGAAAATGAGAAAGTTGTCCTTGGGATGGATATATTGGCACCAGAAGGCTACGGAGAAATTGTGGGTGGATCAGAGAGAGAAACAAATATTGATATTCTAATAGACCGAATTGATGAAGAAAAGTTAAATAAATCAGACTATGATTGGTTCTTAGATTTAAGAAGGTATGGCTCAGTCCCTCACTCAGGATTTGGCATGGGCCTTGAGAGAGTTGTAGCATGGATTTGCGGCCTCTCTCACATCAGAGAGACTATTCCATTCGCAAGAACAATGTCAAGGTTGAATCCTTAGATGACTTTAGAGAAAAAAATTTCTAATTGGATTAAAAATTATTTAAAGAATAATAATTTATCATCACTCGTAGTCGGAGTCTCTGGAGGTATAGACTCAGCTGTAACCTCTACTCTGTGCGCCATGACTGGCTATAAAACTAATTTAGTAATTATGCCTATTCATCAGAAAAAAAATGAAACTTCTAGAGGAATTGAACATTGCAAATGGCTTAATGAAAATTTTTTAAATGTAGAAGTTTTTCAAATTGATTTAAGTGAAGCTTTTGATCAGTTTTGTCATATTTTTCCTGACCAACTCAATGATAGTTTGACTCTAGCAAACACTAGGGCAAGAATTAGAATGACTTCTTTATATTATATTGCGGGGAATACAAATGGAATTGTAGTTGGAACAGGAAACAAAGTTGAAGATTTTGGTGTTGGGTTTTTTACTAAATATGGAGATGGAGGGGTGGATATAAGCCCTATAGCAGATTTAATGAAGTCTGAAGTATATGAGTTAGGAGAAAAATTAGGAATTCTTAAGTCTATAATGTTAGCTGCTCCTACAGATGGATTGTGGGAGGATGAAAGGACGGATGAGCAGCAACTAGGAGTTACTTACGATCAGCTAGAGTGGGCAATGAGGTTTGATGGAGATGAATTCAGTTTAAATGATAAACAAAAAAGCATATTAAGTGTATATAGAAAGCATAGAAATAAGAATTTTCACAAAATGAAGAATATTCCCATATACAAGAATGAACAAAAATAATAAAAAATTATTTTTAATTGATGGCATGGCAATTATTTACAGGTCACACTTTGCGATGATAAAAAATCCTTTAATTAATAGCAAAGGGCAGCATACATCAGCTATTTTTGGTTTTATTAATTCAGTTAATAAAATTATTAAGGATAACGAGCCCGATTTCATTGCAATGATTCTAGATTCAAAAGAACCTACATTTAGACACGAAATTTTCCAGGATTATAAAGCTAATAGAGAAAAAATGCCAGATGAATTAGTATCTCAACTTTCTTATATAGATAAAATCATTGATGCTTTAAATATAGTTTCAGTTAGAAAGCCACGATTTGAAGCGGATGATATAATTGGAACAATTGTAAAATCAATGAAGGGCAGGGAAATAGATACATATATTGTTTCATCAGATAAAGACCTTATGCAGCTTGTAGACGAAAAAACTTTTGTTTATGATTTAGGTAATAGGTTTAAACCTCAGACAACATACGATATTGATAAAGTAAGAAATAAATGGGGCGTTGATCCTAAGGGCATTATTGAATTCTTAATGCTTGTGGGAGACTCATCAGATAATGTTCCAGGAATTGAGGGGGTTGGGAAAGTAACAGCAGCTAAATTGTTGAACAAATATAAAACAATTGATGGGATTGTTGAAAATGTTGATGAAATAAAAAATAAAAGAGTTAGAAAGGGTTTTTCTGAAGGAATAGAAAAGTTAGATTTAATAAAAAAATTAATTACGATTGATAAAGAAGTCCCAATCAAAGTGGATTTAGAGGAATATAAGTATAAAATTTCTAATAATGAAAGCCTGTCCAAGATTTACCAAACCTTGGAGTTTCATGCTCTTTATAAAGATTTAAATAAAGGGAGTAAAGCTAATCCGAATGAAATTAAAAAAGTAAAAAAATATAAAATAATCTCAAATAAAAATGAGCTTAGTAACTTAATTCATTCTATTAAAAAAGAGCCATTGATATCATTGGACCTAGAAACAACTAGTTTAAATGCAATCGAGGCAGAAGTTGTGGGCGTTTCAATTACATTTGATAATGATTCAGGTTACTACATTCCAGTTAAATACCCAAAAGAAAGTCAACAGAATTACAATTTAAATATAGAGGAAGTTGTTAATGAATTATTTTTTACTTTAGAGGATGAAAAGATTCCTTTGTGTGGTCAAAATTTAAAATATGATTTACTAGTTCTCAAAAAATATGGGGTAAATTTAGGCAGCATATATTCTGACACTTTAATTGCTGAAAGTCTAATTTCACCATCATATAATTCATATAAATTAGATGTTTTAGCTCAAAATTATTTGGGTTATCAGATGCAACCAATTGAGAGCTTAATTGGTTCAGGCCCTAATCAAATCACAATGGATAAAGTTAATGTAGAAAAAATTTCATTTTACGCATGCGAAGACTCAGATATAGCATTTCAAGTTTGTAATAAACAAATAGAAAAAATAAGAAATGAAGGCCTTGAAAGAATTTTTTCAGATATAGAAGTTCCATTGATACCTGTTTTAGTTGAGATCGAAAACAATGGAGTATTTATTGATTCTTCTCATCTAAAAAAAGTTTCCCTTCAAGTTGAGAAAAAAATAAAGCTCTTACAGGAAGAAATATTTAAAGTATCAGACTGTGAATTCAATATTAACTCTCCTAAACAATTAGCAGAAATATTATTTGATAAGATCGGATTGAAAACTATTAAAAAGAGAAGTACTGCAGTTGAAGTTTTAGAATTTTTGAAATCAAGCCATGAAGTACCTAGTTTAGTATTAGATTTTAGACATCTATCTAAAATTAAATCAACTTATTTAGATTCAATACCAAAGCACATTGATAGTAGAACAAAAAGAGTACATACATCCTTAAACCAATTTATTGTTTCATCTGGCAGGCTTTCTAGTACAAATCCCAACTTTCAAAATATTCCAATTAAAACTGATTTGGGAAAAGAAATACGAAAAGCGTTCGTTCCTGAGAAAAGTGACTGGTTGATAATGTCCGCAGATTATTCTCAAATTGAATTAAGAATTTTAGCTCATTTCTCAAATGAGCCTGAGCTTGTTAGATCCTTTAAAGAAGGTCTAGATGTCCATGCAATTACAGCATCCTCCGTTTTTCAAATTCCTGAGAAGTGGGTAACAGAAGAGCAAAGAAGAACTGCAAAAGTTGTAAACTATGGAATAATATATGGTGCTGGTCCTTATAGAATGAGCCAAGAGCTTGGGATAGGAATTAAGGATGCAAAAAAAATTATTGAAAGATATTTTGATAAGTACCAAATCATTAAGGAATATATAGATAATACGATTGCAGTTGCAGCAAAAACTGGCGAAGTAACGACTTTATTTGGAAGAAAGAGAAAATTATATAATATCAATTCAACAAATGTGAACCTACAAAAAGCAGATAAAAGAATTGCTATTAATATGCCAATTCAAGGAACTGCAGCTGAGTTGATTAAAATAGCCATGATTAATATACATAATCAAATAAAAGAAAGTAACTTAAAATCAAGAATGATATTGCAAGTGCATGATGAGCTTTTGTTCGAGGTCCCAAGTAATGAGGTGGATTTAATGTCAAAAATGGTGGTAGATGAAATGGAGACAGCAGTACCATTTAAGGTGCCTATAAAAGTTGATTGTGGGCATGGAAAAAACTGGCTTGAGGCTCATTAGAAGATATGGCTTCATCCATCACATTTAAATCAGTAGCAAAAAAAAGTAAAGGCAAAACAGTTCTTGCTGATTTATCTTTTGGAATTGAGGAAAGGTCCGCATTCGCTTTAGTTGGAAGGAATGGCTCAGGAAAATCATTGGTCCTTAGGCTGTTATCAGGTCTATCAAAATCTAATAAGGGTAATATTTATATTAAGGGCCAAGATATATTAACTAGATCAAGTGAAATTCAATCAATTATTGGCTATATGCCTCAATCAAACTATTTAAATGAGTCTTTAAAACCAATAGATAATTTGATGTATTTCTGCAAGATATGTGGGATGCAAAAAAAAGAATCTGAGGGAAAAATAAATAGTTGGGCAGATAGACTTGGATTGACGGAAAATGATTTAAATACATATACCTCGAGGCTTTCTTTCTCCACAACAAGAAAAATAATTTTTGCAAGATCAATTATACATGACCCGGAAATACTATTATTTGATGAGCCCACAAGAGGTATGGATTCAATCAACGCATCAAATTTGTGGGATATAATTGATAGTTTGAAAAGAAGTAAGACGATTATATTTTCCACTTCTGATCTAAGTTCAGTTGAGAGGTATGCAGATAGAATAGGTATTATAAATAATGGGTCAATGAGAATGCTTGGAACAATGGATAGCCTTATTAACTCCACAGAAGGCATAGCATTATTTGAAATTGATTTAGAAGGTGAAGTAGATAAAGAGTTAATGGATAGGTTTAATGAAAATAAGAAAATACTAAAACCCGAATATAAAGGACATAGACTTTCTTTTTACTCTAGAGAGAAAAAATATTTTTTTATGGTTCTTAAAGAAATTATCCATCTTGGTGTTAGAGATATTAAATTAAAAAAATATAAGTTAAGGAATATAATAGAAAATATGGTGGGAGGTTAATTATTTTAATATTGTTTCAAAAATATTTATTTATGTATAGAAATAATTTTGCTCAGCTTTTGTTTTTCAGCATACTCATGCCAATAAGTATATATCTTTTTATAATGGTTCCTTTTTCTTCTTTTGTAGATCTAAGTCTAATTGGTAACATAAATTTCTTTGTTTGGGGATCTGTAGGGCTAATGATTTTATCAACTTTAATTATGTCAATTTTTATAGCATATATAGAGTCGGGAAGGTTGTTGATGAAAGATTATTTCGCCTCAATTTTTGTTTCTAGAATTACAATGGTAGATATTGTTGGATCTTTAATTTTATGGACAACTTTAGCCTCCTTTTTACAGTTTTTAGTGTCGATGTTTATTGTGAAAGGGTTAGTGCCTGAGTTTTATATCACACTGATTGATTTTTTATATTTTATACTTTTGGCATTAAGTACATGCTTTTTTTTATCATCTTTTTGGGTTGCAGTTTATATTGCATTAGACAAGTCATACTTCACTAAATTAATTATAACAATTTTTTTCGTTCTATTCTTTTCATTTGGTTTAGGTTTGTTTGTACCAGCTTTAGAAAAATATTACACTATAGAGTATATAGCTATTATAAACAAAATTCCATTAAGTTCATTGATTCAGAATTTTCAAAATATTGTTCTAAATAAAGGCATAAACTTTTTAAATCTTACGATTGTATTATTACTTGCTATTTTTTTTAGTTTTGTATCAGTTTACATTCTAGAAAGGAGAAACATACGTTGAAGTACTTCATTGGTCTTGATGGGGGAGGGTCAAAGACTAGGGCTGTTTTAGTGGATTGCTTCACATCTAGAACTATTGAGGAAATTACAATTGATAGAGGATCAAATTTATCTGACAGCCCTGAGGCTGTTCATGTGTTGTATGAACTTGTAGTGGAAATAATTGAAAAGTCTTCAGTTTCTAATGATTCAATAATTGGGATTGGCATAGGTGTCGCAAGCTCAAGCAATAAAAAAAGGAGAGAGGAAGCTTTTCAAAAGTTTAAATCTATTGGCCTTTCTGGTAAAGTTATTATTTTAAATGATGCTGAGGCTGCATATGAAGTATGTTGCTTATCAAAGAAGCAAATATTAGTTACTATAGGTACAGGAATTATTTGTTTGGCAAGGGGTGATGGAAATAAGTCTGTAGTCACAGCAGGCAAAGGTCACCATAATGGGGATATTGGAAGTGGATATTGGATTGGAAATAAATTGCTTATATCCATTGCAATGAGAGATAATGATGTACCATATGAAGACTTTCAAGCTTGCAGGGAACTTGTTTGTGATTTTTTCAGTTCAAGCAATATAGATAATATAATTATTGATTTGGGAAGTGATAAAGATAAGGTTAAAAAAGTTGCATCGATAGCCAAGGGGGTTATAGGCTTAGCAAAGGATGGAAATCAGTTGGCACTTAATATTCTCCAAGAAGCGACATTTAATGTATCTGAATATATTATTCAGTTGGCAGATATATTGCGTTTAAGTAAAGAAAGAATTGTATTGGCTGGTAATGGCAGTATTATTAGCTCAAATTTTTATAGAAAACTTCTAAATGAATGCTTAGAGTTTAATTTTTCAGAAGTTATCTGGACATTCTCTTCTATTCCAGCTTCATATGGAGCATGCATTGTATCTGCACGGGTTAATAATAAACATCTTCCATTAGATAAATTAATTAAAGGAAAAGATGCTTAGTCCTATTGCTAAAATAAGTTTAAAAAATATTGAGAGTAATTGTATTTATCTAAAGAGAAAAGTTAATAATTCTAGAATTATGGCTGTAGTTAAGGCTGATGCATATGGTCATGGAATTGTGGAAATTTCAAAGTTTTTAAGTAGCCGTAAACTTGCTTATGGATTTTGCGTAGCGCTATCATCAGAAATAGATGAATTAATTAAAAACAAAGTTTTATCTCCAATTTTACATTTAGGGAGAATCGATTTACATTCTTTATCTATTTATTGCAACAAGAATGTTTATGCTACCATTAATTCATTAGATGATGTTGAGATTTTGTCAAATGTTGGAAAGAAAAACAGTGTGAGAATTAAAGCTCATATAAAAGTTGATACAGGCATGAATAGAATGGGTGTTAGATTAAATGATTTGGATGATCTCATTGGCTGCATCGATCCAAAATTTCTTGATATAAAAGGAGTGTATTCTCATTTCTCATCTGCAGATGAAAATGATAATTCAGTTGAAAATCAAGTTAAAGGATTCAATTTAGCTATCAATAAGATTAAATCTAAATTAGGCCACATCGATGATATCCATATAGCTAATACTTCCGCGATATTAAATAGAAAAGATTGCAATTATAATATGGTAAGAGTCGGCCTTGCTATTTATGGAATTTCATCACTAAGGAATTATTTGGTAGAATTAAAACCTGCTATGGAGCTGAAGGCCCCATTAGTTTTAATTAAAAAAATAAAAAAAGGTGAATCTGTAGGATATAATAGAAAATATATTTCTGAAGGTAGTATGAGAACTGGTCTGGTTCAGATTGGATATGCTGATGGTTTGCCTCCCAGCTTTTGCAATAAAGGTAAGGTCTATTTTAATGGAAATGCATGTAGAGTAATTGGAAAAGTATCTATGGATCTAATTTCAATAGATATATCTAATGTTAATATAAACGTAGGAGATATGCTTACAATTTGGGGAGGTAAAATTTTAGAGTCAAAGCTTGAAGAAGTTTCTAAACAATTTAACAATATTCCGTATCACTATTTAACATCACTATCAAAAAGGGTACTTAAAGAGTATGGGTAATAAATTTGTATTTTTAATTTTATTGATTTTGCTTGGATGCTCAACCAGATCTGCTGATGTATTAAGCGAAAAGTTTGTTTCTAGGCCTGACATAGCTGAAATGACTCTTGAACAGAAAATAGCTCAAATGGTTATGGTTAGGGTGTCAGGTAACTTTTACAATGATGAAAGAAATAATAAAATTAAAAAATTAATACAAGGTCATGGTGTTGGGGGGGTTATTACCTTTGGAGGTAGTATTCATGGTACTTTCCACAATATGAAAATGTTTAATAGTTGGTCCAATATACC
>NHIV01000037.1 GCA_002170735.1 bacterium TMED198
CATTATGATATGCGGCTTTACCACTAGCTGGTGCTACTGACATTCTATCCTCAAAGTAATCATACATTTCACGCAATTTAGTATGCCTTTCGTTGTCATCTGTATCTACGAAAGTATCATCAATAAGTTTTATTAACTTATTCCAATTATCTATGATTTGTTGTTCTGAAAGTTGTTTCATTACTATAACCGCTCCTTTATTAAGTTTATTATTGTATCGTTATCTGTTACCGAGTCACTATGATATACCATATCACGACCCAATTGTACTTGGTATCTACTAAAACTATCTGTCTTACCATAGACGCCCATTAAATTTATGTCCACATCATCCCATTCAGCCTTTACAGCAGAACTTAGTGATTTGGCATTTGATGTAAAGTTTCTACTATATACTATTACTACCAGCATTATCTTACCTCATATCCATATCTTGTTAATCTAATAGTTGGTTCTTCTCTAAGTCTATTTCTATATATGTTGAATGGTATTCCTCTACCCCATCCAAGATAATCTAATAGTTGTTCTTTAGTTACCTGTTCTTTTTTGTGAATGTAATTCAATATTTTTTTATACCCATCTGTTGTTTCCTTTACCATTTTTAATTTTTTTTCTGCTAATATAAAGTGTTCATTATATTGTGGTATTACACTTTTCCAAGTATTTTCTTTTCCTAATTTTTTACATTTAGTAGAATATTCATTTCTATGTGTTTTATCATCCAATATTTTATTCACTTCGTTCATAAATTCATCATCTTTTTTAAAATATATACCAGCATCTTTAGCATATTGTTCATAGTAATCAGCATCGTAAAAAATGTAAGGTACACCAACTGCCATTCCATCGGAAGCAGAATTAGCCCAACCCGTATGAAGTGATTGACCACATACACCAACCCAACACTTAGATAATTCTGTAAAGTATCCTTGTCTATCAAACTTTTTGTTGTAAATATATTCTCTTTCTACTGTATTTGAAAGTGGCACCCATACTTTAAAATCTTTTCTTTGTTCCCACAGTTCATCTATCTGTTTCAAAAACCAACCATAACCTTTATAAGTATTTGGCCTATGATTCCACACAATTACTTTAGGGTCTGTTTGTGGTTTCTTTCGTTCCCCTTCTACATTATCCCAACCTCTAGGTAATGGTTGTAAAATACTTTCTAGTTTTTTAACATCATCTTTGGGTAAACAACTTGGTGCGTGTTCCATAATAGTGTCTTTTACTGCTTGAGAGTTTACACCACAACTATTCATTTTAATTAATCCAGCATAATGACTATACAATAAATTAGCTTCATATTTTGCTGTTGCTGGAATTTCTATATAAGCACTATAACCAAATATAACAGGTCTACAATTAGTTAGATTATTAAAATAATTTTCTAGTCTTTCTGCATGCTCTGGTAAATAACAGTAAACAAAATCCCAATCTTTTCTTTTATAGTCTACTATCTTATCTAACTGCTCTGTTTGAAAGTCTTGTCTCATTTTATTTGGATAAGATGGTTGTTTATATTCTATTTGTTCCGTATTATCATATCGGAAGCCTGGCATTTTTTCAGGAGTTAAAACAGTAAAAAACGTATCAGACCTTATTTTTGTCAATTCCTTTAATATCTTAGACATTATAATATAATAACTATCTTTAGAAAAGTCACTTTGTAAAGTTGTGTTTGGATAAATAAGAGCTTGAAATTTATACTCGATATCTCCATCACCATAGTCGAAAAGATTACTCATATTTAAACTCCTAAATGTCTTTCTGCTTTACGAATCCACTTTTTGAAAGTAGAAATATTATCCTCATAGGTATCGTACAAATCGTCATCATCTGTAAGATCTCTTTCAGTTTCAGATTGCTTTATCATAAACTTACAAGCATCTATAAAATTTCCACCATCATTAACGATGTTTTTTTCTTCGTCATCGCTAATATAGTTATTGTACTTTGGGGAAAGGGGAAACCAAAATTCAAATTTTTTCTGAGGAAGCTTACTACGAAAAGATAAGTGGTGACTTTCAAAATTTTCGATTGTAACAAATTCTCTAGAATGAAAACAGTAATACAAATTTGTTCCTTCAAATCCCAAAACATCTAAATACTTTTTACCTTCGCTACGAGACCAAAGACTTGTATCAGATGATGTAGTTTCTTCTTTTACTTTATCTACGAAAGCTTTGTTTAAGAAAACTTTATCTATATTATTAAACCTATGAAGTGTGCCGGTATACCCCCCTAAAAACAAAGATGAGTTACCCTCATAATAAGTTTTGAATCCACTAATCATAACATCTATGATACCCTCTGTCCACTTTGTTATTGGTTGTGTCGATGGTTTTGTTTGAATAGCTAACCTAACTAAGTTCACGAATTGATTGTTTGTGTTAAATAGTAGTTTACTTATACGCTGTTTATCGTCTTTTAAAGATTTATATTCTGCCCTTTTAGCATCAGTAAGCATATTTTCGTTATCTACATTTGCATCTTTCAGTATTTGTTTCATATCTGAATTATAATCATCCATCCAATGCTTTATCAATTTGTTCAACTCAGATAGTTTTTTTATAAAAGTTTTCTTTGTAGAATGATTTGCGATATGAATCAAATCTTGAACCACATCGAACAACTCATCCTCTTCAAATTCTAATGATTTAAATACAGAAACCCAATTGTCAACTACATTAGGCGTAATACCGTATGTTTTCCAAAACTCATCTCCACTAAAAACAGAAATATTGTTTCGTAAACTATTAACACTCATAGATGGTTTTTTAAAGGTATAGGTTCCTGTGTCACTATCCTTTTCTATAAAAGATAAAAACGTATTATAGAAAAAAATCAGATATTGATCATAGTTCATATCTTCAGAATCCGAACTACGAAGATTGTAAAAGAATTTTTTGGGAATTGTTCCGCTTGGAAACTTTTTCAAACCGGTTTGATTGAACAATTTAATTTTAGGAATTATTTCTGATAAAGAGTATGAATTGTTAGTAAATGTGATAGGAAAAACACCCTCAATAGGTTCATTTATTTCATATTCTCTATCATATAACACATCATTAATTTTAGTACCATTACATTCAGATTTTGTCCTTTGAGAATTAGAGTGAGATGAAACGTGTTCATTTCTTTTACGGATTAATTGTGACGCTCCTTGCCCATCAGTAAAATGTACTTGACCTACTAAAACTCTCTTCTGAGCAGATTCAACTGCGTTTCTTACTACACTACTGAAAGAGCATAGGTCTTTAAGTGTGAATGTTTCTTCATTCCATTGTTTTCTGAATTTATCGACATCTATCCAAATTGGAGAATAAGTAAAATCGTAACTTTCTGTTTCTTTTTTGTTTACTATATCAATAGTATCATTTAAGTAAAATGTTTTACTTTCAGCATCTTTAGAGGTAAGAGTACCATGCTGCCCATCGTAACAATAAGTGATTCCATTAAATGGTTTATCAATCCTAATAACGATGTCAGCAGTTGGAAGTGTGTTTCCTTCTAAAGTATCAAACAATTGAGTTTGTTGGTATGCGCCAGTTTGTCTTTCAGCTAATGTTTGTTCAGGAGGTCTCACTACATAAATCCTATGTCCAATTTCATCTACAATGTTTTTTACTGTATTTGGATTGTCATAGTATTTATAAATTTCTTTTACAGAATCATTAGTTAAATCCATTTGAAATGGAATTGTTATTTTAGATTTTGATTTATGTAATGAGGAGTGTAATTTCTTCAGATAATTTATCAAATCTTCATCATCACATGCTTTAAAAACAATTCTGTCCATTACAATGTTCGTTAAGATATTTTTCATATTATCACCTGTCACTTCTGTAAGTTTTGGTGTAAAACCATTTACTGATGTTAAAGTTGTTGCCATTTGTTGTTCCTTTGTCAATTATCTACCTACTTCTGATAGGTACATTTTCTTTGTTTCTTCCCAAGTCTTTCCTACTATATCTCCATAGAAAAGTTTCTCAGGCTTTAATCTATTTTCATCAAATAATTTACTGTATCTTCTGATAGCTTTAGGTTTCCACCAATTCATAATGTAATCACTATCATCACTATACTTTTGTCTCATCTTCAAATCTTTCTCTTCTATCTCTCCACGTAAGAACTCATTACCATTCTCATAGATGTCAGCATAGAAGATACCTCTTTTAAATCCGTGTTGGTAATCTGAACCCTTCACACCAACTGCTTTAAAAATCATATTAATTGTTTTTTGTTTTACACCTGTAGGAGGACCTGCTACCCCTTCTTTCTGAGTAGTTTGTCTGAGGTACTCATCTTTTTGATTTTCTTTTAACCATTGATGCCAGACATCGTAAGTTGCGTCATCTGGCTTTAAAGCTATCCTACCTTTAGACGAACCTAATGTTTTCCAAAGTGGTATAGAGTTATACATAGAGTGAATACCATATAAAGATGTGGTTGATGCTCCCACCAAAGTCTGACCATATGTTTTCTTCCAAGCATCCCTAACTACAGATGATGTAACTAAACAAGCTACCAACTTACCACCTAAGAAATTAAATCCTAATGGTTGAGCGCAACATATAGTTGTACCAATAGAAGTGTATTTAAGTTTACCATCTTTAAATTTATTATCTTTACTCCACCCAATGTAATTGTCTCTAGCACCCAATGAAGTTACATCAGAACCCATACATATAATACCTAATATCTTACCTGTAACTTTATCTTTAACATAGAATTTTAGGTTTCTGCCAGGATTAGCAGTAAACTCCATAGTATGAATTAACCTACGAACCAATGTCCAAGCCTCATTCTGTTCAGTATTACCTTGTTCTGTTGCTTCAACATAAGGTTCTAAGGCTTCAATCTCTTTAATGGTTTGTTCTTTATTATTAATGTCTTTAGGTGTCCAAATAGCTGTTTCTATTTTAGCAAATTTAGATGCTTTCTGTGTCATAGAATAAACATCAGCGTTAAATTCTTGCCATTTCTTATATAGTGTTTGTTCTTGTACTGACATAGATTTGAGAAAATCTAAGTTGTCGATAAACTTCTTGCGTTCTACATCGAAGTCAAATTGTGGCTCATCAAAAAAATCGTTAAAACCCATTTATATTCCTAATTTAATTTTCAATAGTTAAGTAGCCTTTGCTGGCCAAAAAAGTTGAGCGGTGGGTTGGAGTCGAACCAACACCTTTTCGATGGAATCGAAATGTCTTTCCTATAAGACTTCCACCGCAATAATATATATTTATATAAATCCTGAAATACAAAAATATTTTGCACTTTTTTGAGTGGTGGGTCGGAATCGAACCGACAAATAGTGGGTTTGCAATCCACCCCCTTAACCATTCGGGCACCACCACATATAGTGGAGCTGACAGGACTCGAACCTGCGACTTCCTCCGTGCAAGGGAGGCGTTCTCCCAACTGAACTACAGCCCCATATCATTAAAAATCACCTGGTGCTACTTGGAATGTATTAAGACCTAAGTCTCTCCACATCTTCACAACTTTATCTCTATCATCAACTACAAGAAAGACATCGTTGATATCTACGAAAGTATCTAACATAACTTTCTTTAAGATTTCATCTGGCATAAATCTCATATCAGGTGTGGCTGGATTATTCTTAGCAATAGGCCAGGACTTATCCTTAAACTTATCAGGTCTCATTACTAGCAAATCCCACGGAACTTTATTATCCCACAACCACTCAACTGTCGCATCCCAACCTCTGTCGTTTCTACCACTAAATATAACTATGTTGAAACCATCATTATCAAACATCTGAGCCATTTTGATGACTGGTTCATTTGGTGTATCCCAATTTGTAATAGAATCAGAAGCAGCAAAGATGTCCCAATCCAACTTACCATTAGGTTTCATAGACTTATCTCTCCTAACATCGATATTAGCAAGAGTTCCATCCAAGTCAAATATAACTGTTTTTTTATTTGTCATTTTTTAACCTCAAAATCATATATAAAGCTACACATAATTTTGCTAAAAGTCAAGCTTTTTTTCTTGTGGAGCTGGGGGGAGTCGAACCCCCGTCCAAGTCGTTTTCTTCAATAAGTCGTTTACAGCTTAGTTAAGTTCCTACTAATACTATACGAAGTCACTTACAACCCAATAACAACTTTGTTCAGAGTTGCCAACTGGCAGTTTCTTTAACCACTAACTTCCCTCTAGCTAAAGTGGCTACTTCTTTATACTCTACATACGAAAGAGTTGTGTCTAACTTATTTTATGTTCGGGTGTTAGACAACCCAAAGACTTAAGCGTAAGCGTAAGTCGGTTCGTCATTAGAGACAGGAACCATAGGTGAGTAATCATACTCAGCTAGATGCCAATCAATGACCAACCCGTCTAGCGAATTATCGCCAATTAGGTTAGTTGAGTTTTATTTAAGAGTTTACTCAAACTCTGCTGCACTTAATTGTCAAATAACACCTGTCGAAACCATTACAGCCCCATATTTAATCATCATCAACGCCATTCCACCAATCTTCATCTTCCTTATACTGTTGAAACACATCGTCATCACTTAGATAAGCGATTACTTCTCTTACTAAATCCCAATTTTCATCTTCAATTGCCTCTTTGAGAGTTTCTTTCATCCAATCTAAATCTAACATTTAAGTCTCCAAGTTTGGATATAAATAGTCTCAAGCGCGAAAATGTGTTGTCATATTAACTAAAACTTCTTCTAATTTTTCATCTAAATTTTTATCTATTTTTTTATCTTCTTTTCTTCCCACATTAAATGATCTAGGATATAGTAAAGTTAAAAGTAGTTGTAAACCAAAGGCTTGAATTACATTGATTGTAGGTAAATCAAATATATCTGGCATTAACCAATTCCAAAGTAAACACATTGGAATACTAGCAATTAATCCAACAAACACAAATGTCGTTACTGCTACTAACATTGTTACAAACATATCAATATATGGTGAATTTTTAATTTAATTTTCTCCTCTTATTTCTCTACCCTTTTCTTTCCAAAGTTGTTTAACCATCTTTTTACCATAGCCCCTTTTATCAAAAGCTTCTTGTCTAGTCATCATAGTCATTGGAACATCTGATAGATTATACTCCCTGCCATATATGTCTACAAATAGCTTTTCTTCTAACCATTCTTGTTTTGTCATACTTTTATCCTCGTTTTTAAATTTCCAAAGCCACCTTCATATAAACCACCTATTCTTATCTCATATTCTCCTGGTGGAATATACTGACTTCTTTCTGTTTTATAAAGTTTCCATACATAGGTAAAATCTCTATGTCTACCATCAGGCCACGGGTCTCTAATAAGTGGCTGTTCATGCACTAATTTACCTGTTTCAGTATTGTAAATCCATAACTTTGTATTACTAGTTGTAACTCTATATTTTATTTTTACAATGTCACCTTCTTTACCATCCCATTTTTCGTGAGTAGATTTCCAAGCCATCAAAGGAAAAATGTTAAAAGAATCTTCATTAATTACAAATTCTTCTTTAACTTCCTCTTCAGGTTTAAGTATAAATGTAAGTGATATTGTAAGAAA
>NHIV01000038.1 GCA_002170735.1 bacterium TMED198
AGAAAAATTGAATTTATTTTCTAATAGAAGAATACATGATTGGGCTATGGTTGAAGCAGAAGTTGGAAAGTCTGATCATTATAAATTTTCATTGGAAGTCGCATCAAAATCTATAACAGCCGTTAAAGATGTGAACAAATATTTACCTTTAATTCCTAGTGAAATTGATTCTATAACACATCTCATAATTTCATTAGATGAAAATGTTGATAAACAGCTTAAACCATTTATAAGAGATGTTGATAGGACTCATGGGCACGTAAGAAAAATTGTAGTGAACAATACTATTACAAATAAGGGTATTGAAGATATACTTGAGCAGTGTTCAGGAGCAAATCATATTATTATCAGCATTCTTAATAGAATTAGGATGAATAAAAATGAATCTTCAATTGATCCTAGTTTTCAAGAACTTATAGATAGCTCAAAACAACTTGGGGTTCCAGTGACAGTATTTAGCTTTGGAAGTCCATATCTAATTAGCTATGAAAACATAGATAACTATATTTGTACATATGGTTATGGAAAAACAACCATGATTGCGGCTGCTAATGCATTGTGGGGAAGAGAGAAAATTACTGGTGTTTTACCTGTATCTTTAAATGAAAAGTTTAAGGTTGGCTCTGGATTGAAAATTCAAAAAAAAAAAAAATTGAATCAAAATAATCTAAATTTTGATGTAGCTTGGAATGTTATAGAGTCTGCTATAGATAGTAAAATTTTCCCAGGGGCCCAGGTATATATAGTTAAGGGAAATGAAGTGCTTGCAGATACATCTTTTGGCTATTTTACATATGATAGGAAGCAAAAGGTTAAAAAAACATCAATCTATGATGTAGCTTCACTTACAAAAGTCTTAGCAACTACCCCAGTTATTATGAAGCTTATCGATATTGGAAAACTGAGTTTAGATCACCATCTCCATCACTATTTCGAAAAGTTTAAAGGGCCTGAAAAGTCTAAGATTACTGTTAAACATCTTCTAACTCATTCTGCAGGATTCCCAAAGTTGTTGCAAATGTATAAAAATTTAGATTCTAATGAATCATCACAACTCGAAAAATATATTTTTAATCAGGAATTAGTATATACACCAGGTGAAAAATCAATTTACTCAGATTTAGACATGATAATGCTTGGCATGTTAATTGAAAAGGTAACAGGTAAAAGTCTTGATGTGATGGCAAGCAGTTATTTTTTCAATCAAATCAATCTATCTAATACGCTTTTTAGACCAAAAGAGGAAAAAAACAAATTTATCCCTCCTACAGAAAAAGATGTTAATTATAGGAACATGCTGGTAAAAGGTTTCGTGCATGATGAGAATGCATATTTTATGGGTGGAGTTGCTGGACATGCGGGGCTATTCAGCAGCGCATCTGATATAGGAAAGTTTATGAAGTTTTTTTATGATGGGGGCATTTATAATGGTAAAAGACTCCTATCTGAAGCAATTATAGAACAGTTTATTGAAAAACAGTCGATAATTAAAAACTCAGATTGGGCCTTAGGGTGGGATACTCCATCAATAAGTGGTAAAGGCCTAGCTGGTAAATATTTTTCAGGAACTTCATTTGGCCATACAGGCTTTACTGGAGTTTCTACTTGGTGTGATTATAATAACAAAATAGCAGTTGTTCTACTTACAAATAGGATCTATCCATCAAGGCCTAAAGATTCTAGCTTAATAAATTCAGTTAGAACTTCATTTCATAACTCTGTAATGAATAAGATCTTAGGTAAATAAAATTTTTTCAGTTGACTACATTATACTTTTCTTTTTTACACTTGGAATTATTTTTTACGGCTTATACTCAAGAGATAAAGATTTAGACTCAGTAGGTTTTTTTAGTTCAAGAAAAGAAATTAGCTGGGTTATGGCGATGTTCTCAATTGTTGCAACTGAAACATCAGTCTTAACTTTTGTATCAATTCCTAGTATTGCTTATATGGGAGATTGGTATTTTATGCAGCTTGTTTTAGGTTTTGTTGTAGGTAGAGTGATTGTTAGTATATTTATTCTCCCACTTTATTTTAAATCAAAAATTGTAAGTATCTATCAAGTCTTAAGAGAAAGGTTTGACTCTTCAATTCAAAAACTAGCTTCAGGCGTATTTTTTATTACTCGTATCTTAGCTGATAGTGTAAGGTTTTTAGCTACAGCTGTTATAATAGAGGTAATTACAGGATGGGGGATGTACTCTTCATTGTTAATAATTGCATCAGTTACAATTGTATATTCTCTTATTGGTGGAATTAAATCTATAGTATATATTGATGCACTTCAGTTTGGAGTTTATTTTTTAGGAGGGATTTTATGCATCCTATTCATTGTATATACTTTAGATTTAAAAGTTTTATCTATTTTTTCTTCACTTGTATCTACTCCCGCCACTTTAAGTAGTAATAAGCTTGATATAGTACACTTTGGAAACCCCTTATACGCTTCCTCTAGCTTTGTTTCTGCATTTATTGGAGGAATTTTCTTATCGTTTGCATCTCATGGAGTTGACTATATGATGGTCCAAAGAGTAATTGTTACCAAGTCTCTAACATCAGCCAGAAAGGCTTTAATCGGTAGTGGTATATTTGTTTTAATTCAGTTTGCAATTTTTTTATTTTTGGGATCGCTTTTATGGTACTATTTTGAGGGCCTTGACCTTGATCTAGATATAGATAGGCAGTTGCCTTATTTTATAGCAAACTACATTCCTATAGGCCTAAAAGGGCTATTAGTCGCTGGAATCATATCTGCATCGATGTCAACCCTGAGCTCTTCAATTAACTCACTATCTTCAACTATTATATTTGATTGGTTCAAAGAAGGTCAAATAGATTCAATAAAGGTTGCAAGGATGATTGGTTTAGCTTGTTCTCTTATTATAGTTGCAATGTCAATATATCTTTATAATGTAGTTGATAGTGCGCTCATAATTATTGGCCTAAAGGTTGCCTCTATTACCTATGGAAGCTTGTCTTCTTTGTTTATATTAGCTCTTTTTAAGAAAAAATTTAAAATAAATCATATAAAAATTTCATTTATTGTTAGTTTCCTTGTCTCAATTTTATGGTCACAATCTTCCTTTTCATGGACCTTTATTATTCCAGCTTCAATTTTGTCTTTTTTATGTATTTTATTTTCGATTCAGAATAAAAATATTTTATATTCTTTGATTGTTATTTTTGCCAGCATTTATTTTATTAAAAATGATAAGGATATTTATTTGAGTGGATTAGATGTAATAAAGGCGGAAAATTTTAATAGCCTTAGAAATAAAAATATTGCATTGTTGATAAACCATACAAGTCTTGATAAGGATGGAAATCATATGATTGAAATTTTAGAAGATTATCCTGATATTAGGATAAAAGTTGTTTTTTCACCTGAACATGGGCTGTTAGGTTTAGGCGAAGCAGGTGAAAAGATTGACAGCCAGGCTGTAAAAACCCCTGAGGTAAATTTAGTTAGTTTGTATGGAAAAAAGAGAAAACCTAGCAAAGAGGATTTAGAAGGAGTTGATATTTTGGTAGTTGATATACAGGATATAGGTTCTAGGTTCTATACGTATGTAAGTACGATCAAAAACTCAATTAACACAGCCAAAGAGCTTGGTGTAAAGGTCCTTATACTTGATCGATTAAATCCTCTTGGAGGTGATATAGTTGCAGGCAGTGGAATGCTCGATAGGTATAGTTCTTTTGTAGGCTCAATGTCGATTCCAATAAGACATGGCTTAACTGTTGGTGAGCTTTTTTTATTGGCAAGCTCAGAGGGTTGGATGTATGACTCGAAGGACGATATCTCTGTTATAAAGTACAAAGGGCTAGCTCGATCTAATATGTATAATTTTATTGATAGAGATTGGATAGCGACTTCTCCGAATATCCCAAACTTTGAAGCCGCATATTTATATACAGGTTTATGTTTAATTGAGGGTACGAATGTTTCAGAGGGTAGAGGGACAAATAAACCATTTAAATTAATAGGGGCACCATGGATCGACTCACCTAAACTTCTGAAATCGCTTAGATCGTATAGTCTTAAAGGGATTCAAGTAAAAGCTGTAGAGTTTACCCCTAAATCAATTATAGGAAAGTCTACTAATCCCAAATATCAAAACAAGGTATGCAATGGAATTGAACTTCAAGTTTTAGATTATGATATTTTTGATCCTATAGCTTTTTCAATTATTTTGATAGATGAGTTAAACAAAAATTTTCCTGATAATTTTAATTTTTTAGAATCAAACTTTATCAATAATCTATATGGATCGAGTCGATTAAAAGATGCAGTTCTAAAAGGTCAAGGAATCAAGGAACTACTTACATCGAATGAAAAAGACTGTAATACTTTTCGAGAAATCCGCAGTAATTACGTAATTTATAAATAGATTAATTATTTGGATTTTATTAAGCACAATAATTATTATTCTAGTTAGAAAAGACAAAACAATCATTTAAAACAACAGGTAAAATATGAAAAAAATTTATTTATTAGCATTTATTTTAGTATTCAATTCAAATTTATTTTCCCATACAAATCAAGAAATCAATTTAGATTACAAGACTTACAATCTTAACGTCCCTGATAAGCATCCCTTAGATAAAACACAATACAAGAAAATAATTTTAGATAATAAATTGAAAGTAATACTTGTTTCCAACCCTGATTTCAATATGTCCGCAGCATCAATGCATGTAAACGTTGGATCCATATCAAACCCTAGTGAGCATCAAGGGTTAGCTCATTTTTTAGAGCATATGCTTTTTTTGGGAACAGAAAAGTACCCAAATGTTGATGATTACAGCTCATATCTTGCTCAAAATGGAGGTTATTCTAATGCTTACACAACCAGTAACCATACAAATTATCATTTTGAAGTCTATCATAACTCATTTGAAGGTGCGATAGATAGATTCTCTCAATTCTTTATAAGTCCACTTTTTACGGATGAATTTACTGAGAGAGAAATGAATGCAGTTAACTCTGAGCACCAAAAAAATCTTCAAAATGATTGGAGAAGGATGTACCAATTAAAAAATAGCCATATGAAGAAGGGCCATCCAACTAATACATTTTCAACAGGCAATCTAGAAACATTGAAAAATGTTGATAGGAGAGTATTAGTTGATTTTTATAATAGATACTATAGCTCAAACATAATGTGCCTATCGCTACTTGGATCTGACTCAATAGAACAGTTAGAGAGTTGGGCTAGAGAGTACTTCTCTGAAGTTGAAAATAAAGAGATTCCATACAACTCTTTTGATCCAGTTGCTCTCGATGAGAAAAAGTTGTTTAGGCTTCTTAAAATGGTTCCTGTTAAAGATGAAAAATATTTAAGCCTCAGCTTCCCAATACCACTTAGACTTTATGAACTGTATGGTAGCAAGCCATTAAGTATACTAGGAAGTACGATAGGGCATGAAGGTAGCGGGAGCTTGCTCTCTCTCCTTAAGAGCAAAGGCCTAGCTACCTCGTTGTCTGGAGGTGGAAGTCCTTCCTCAAGAGATTTTGGATCTTCAAGTATCACAATAGAGCTTACTGAAGAAGGATTAAAAAACTATGAGCAAGTAGTAAAATATTGTTTTAGCTACATTCAAATGTTAAAAAACAGTGATTATCCTCTTCATATTTTTAAAGAAGAAAAGGCTCTAGGTCAAATTGGTTGGGCATACTCAGACAAAGGCGAAGGTACTAGTCTCGCTCTTTCATATGCCAACAATCTTAGCTTTTACCCGATGGATATTGCAGAAAGGGTTGACTATTACTACGATAAGCCTAATGAAGAGTCTTACAGGCAAATATTGTCATATCTTAGGCCTGATAATATGCTCTGTCTGCTATCAGATAAAGGTTTAAAAACAGATAAAGTTGAAACGTGGTATGGAACAAAGTACAGCTATTTAGAGGTTAATAGTAATTTTTACAAGTCTCTTTTTAATCCCTCGATTGAATCAGAAATGTTCTTACCTGAGCCAAATGAGTTTATACCGGAAAATTTTAGAATAGTACCAAAGTTTGGTTTCAAAGAGCCTCAAAAAATTGTTGATAAAAAAGGTGAAGAAATTTATTTGGCTCAAGATAATATGTTTAAAAGGCCAAAAGTTGTATATAATTTTAATATTAATCTTCCTTTGAAGTACTCAGAGCTAAATAATAGCGTACTTCTTGATTTTTATATTGCATGCGTAAATGAATCAATAAATGAAATTTCATATCCAGCAAGGCTTGCTCTTCTAGACTATTCTATAGCTCCTTCTTCTACAGGAATTTCTGTTTATGTTAGTGGTTATAACGAGTCAACAGAAAAACTTTTATCAAAAATATCAGAGCATTTAAATAATTATAAAATTACTGAAGAAAGATTCGAAAATTTAAAAGCAAAAATACTTAAGGGTTTTGATAACCATAAGTTAACAGATGCATGGAGACAAACTCGATCTATTAGAGATCAGTTTCTTAAGAATCCATATTTTTCTCCATCACAAAAATTTCAAGCTGGGCAGACAGTGACGCTTGAGCAGGTTAGAGATTTTTCTGATGATATTTTTACTAATATTTTTTTAAAGGGCTTGGTGTATGGAAATATTTCTAGACTATCCGCCATCAAAGAAATTAAAAAATTCAAGATGGAGCTGGGAGTAGGTTTTACCAAAGGTACAGAGTTTATTCAAGAGCAAAGCCTTGAAATAGATCAAGCCGAGGAAATTATTTATGAGACCAAATCAATATCTAATAATTCCTGCTTCTGGAAGCAATACATTTATGGAAACAACTCGGTAGACGATTTCGCTGCTTCTTCCTTGCTTCAAAACTTTATTAGAACTCCTTTTTATACAGAAATGAGAACTAAAAGGCAGCTAGGGTATATAGTATGGGCAGGTAGTAGCTCTAGGAAGCAATCAACTGGTCTCTACTTTATAATCCAGTCTAACTCAACTTCAGCAGATCAAGTATCTGATATTGCAAACAGCTTTATTGCCAAAATGCCAAATATGTTTAGAAGTATGGATAGTAAAACCTTCAAAATGATTAAATCTAGTGCAATTGATAAACTACTTGAAAAAAGTAAAAGTATTTCAGAAGAGGCAAGTAAGATATACTCTAAGCTTTATATTGATATGGTTCCTTCAAACTGGGAAGAAATAGTCATTGAGAGGTTGAAGGCTCTCACGAAGGATGAAGTTGGACGAGTTTTTGAATCAGCAATTTCAAAGCAAGAACAGGAATCTATAACAATTTTATTTTTTGGAAAGGACCATGATAAGAGCTCTTCAAAAGCAAATGTTAAAGATATAGAATTTTTTAAGAGCAATAGAGACTATAAATAAAAAGGAGTTATTATGCCCTACTTCAATAAAGGCGGTATGACAAAAAATAGTTCTTCTAGCAAAATAAAGACTAAGAGACAAAAAATTTTTGAGGAAGAAAGAATTAGAAAACTTGAGATGTCACTGCAGGCTTTTTACGATGAGCTTTCTAAAGAATATATGATAGTAGAAAAAATTCAAATTGAAGAAAATGGGGAAGAGGTAGAAAAGCAAGAAATTTTAGATAGCCTAAATGAACTATCAAAAGAGAAATTAATAGAAATCATTTCAACATATGCAGCAAAAAAACCTATTGGCTTCTAATATGAAGCAAGGAATTGCAATTGTAGACTATGGATCTCAATATACCCAATTAATAGCAAGAAGAGTTAGAGAGCTTGGAGTCTACTCCGAGATTTTTGCTCCTTCTTCATCTCTTGATAAAATTAGTAGTTTTGATATCAAGGGCGTTGTCCTGTCAGGAGGCCCAACAAGTGTATACGATTCTGAATCTCCAAAGGTTAATTCAGAGATATTATCTCTAGATGTACCAATTCTTGGAATTTGCTATGGAATGCAGACGCTCGTTAATGAGCTAAATGGAGATATTGAAAGAGGGGAAAAAGGAGAATATGGTTTTGCTCAAATTAAATTTAAAGGATCTAGTCCTCTTTTTAAAGATGTTAAGGACAAGCTCAAGGTTTGGATGAGCCATGGTGACAGGGTAGAAGGTGCACATAAGAATTTTAGGGTTATTGCAAAGTCTGATAACAATATTATTGCAGCAATAGAGCATACTACCAAACCTTTTTACGGGGTTCAGTTTCACCCTGAGGTAACCCATACACAAGACAAAAATAAAATTCTATCAAACTTTTTATTTTCAATTTCAAACTGCAACAACGCTTGGGGTTCAGGAGATTTTATAGAAGAATCAGTTTCAGCAATAAGATCATCTGTGGGAGATAAAAAGGTTGTGTGTGGAATTAGTGGAGGCGTTGATAGCTCTGTAATGGGGAAGCTACTTTATATGGCAATAGGCGATCAATGTAAGTTTATCTTTGTTGATCATGGCCTGCTAAGAAAAAATGAGGCAGAAGAGGTCCTTGACTCAATTTCTAATGGATTAGGATTGGATTTGAGCGTTTTTGATTATAGTGATAAGTTTTTTAATGACTTGAAAGGAGTTGAAGACCCTGAAAAGAAAAGAAAAATAATTGGTAAAAATTTTATTGATGCTTTTGAAGAGTCTACAAAGAAAATGGGAAAATTTGATTTTTTAGCGCAGGGAACTCTTTATCCAGATGTTATTGAATCTGGTTTTAGTGGGCTGGGTAAGACAGCAAAGATCAAGTCTCATCACAATGTTGGTGGTCTGCCTAGCAGACTTAAATTTGATTTGATTGAACCACTTAGAGATTTATTTAAAGATGAAGTAAGAAGCATAGGTGAGATGCTGGGTATAGAAAAATCACTTCTTCTAAGGCATCCATTTCCTGGTCCTGGACTAGCAGTTAGGATACTAGGCGAAGTCAATAGAGAACGAGTTGCAGTCCTGCAAGATGCCGACTCTATCTTTATTGAGATACTTAAGAAAATGGGTGAATATGATAAAATATGGCAGGCCTTTTGTGTACTTATTCCAATAAATACTGTTGGTGTTATGGGAGATTGTAGGACCTACGAGGGAATAATTGGACTAAGGGCGGTTGTTAGTATTGATGGTATGACGGCAGATTGGTATAGAATGCCTTCAGAAGTTTTGGAACAATGTTCAAGTAGAATAGTAAATGAAGTTGAAGGTGTTAATAGAGTCGTTTACGATGTCACATCCAAACCTCCTTCAACTATAGAATGGGAGTAGATCATGTGCGGGATAGTAGGATATATAGGTAGAAGACAGTCACAAAAGATCATTTTGTCTGGACTTAAAAGACTTGAATATAGAGGTTATGATTCTGCAGGAATTGCAACTTTTAATGAAGAAAAAATTTCAGTTACTAAGTGTAGTGGCAAAGTTACTGATCTTGAAAAAAAACTTTCCAATAAACCTCACTCTAGTACTATGGGAATAGGGCACACAAGGTGGGCAACTCATGGTGCTCCAAATGATAACAATGCCCACCCACATATAGACTTCAACAATAAAATAGTAGTTGTTCATAATGGTATTTTTGAAAACTACAGTTCAATAAAACAGCTGCTTCTTGAAAATGGTATTTATACAAAGACAGATACAGATACAGAGGTTATTGCTCAGTTTATAGGTTTTTTATATAGTAAAGAAAAGGATTTTATGCCCTTTAACGCAATTTTGAGAATGGCGCTAAAGGAGGTTGTTGGGACCTATGGACTGCTTGTTATGTGCTTAGATCAGCCTGAAAAAATTTATGCTGCTAAGTCTGGTGCCCCACTTGTGATAGGAGTTGGAGATGGTGAAAATTTTATAGCATCAGATACATCTCCTATTATTGAGCATACAAGAAATATAGTATACCTTGATGAAGAAGAAATTGCGGTTGTTACTAAAGACGATTACAAGGTGCTTGGAGATGATAACAGCGTTGTTGTTCCAAAAGAAATAGAGACGATAAAATACTCCTTGGATCAGATTGAAAAGGGTGGGTATGAACACTTCATGCTTAAAGAAATTTTTGAGCAATTTTCTTCTGTTTCAGAATCAATTAGAGGAAGGATTGCGCCTGATATAGCAGAGGTTAGAATGGGTGGTATATCTGGATGGACAAACAATATTTTAGAGGCCAATCAAATCTACATAACAGCATGCGGAACTTCTTGGCATGCTGGCCTAATTGGAGGCTATATGATTGAAGAAGTTCTAGGAATACCTGTCAAGGTTGAGTACGCCTCAGAGCTCAGATACAGGAAAGCCCCCATTGATTCAAAAACAGTAGTTATGGCAATTAGTCAATCAGGTGAAACGGCTGATACACTGGCCACTATAAGAAAGTCCAAGGAAAAGGGAGCAACAACTGTAGGTATCGTAAATGTAGTTGGCAGCACAATTGCCAGAGAAACTGATTGCGGTGTATATATACATGCAGGGCCTGAAATTGGAGTTGCATCAACAAAGGCCTTCACATCTCAGGTAACAATTTTGTGTTTAATGACCCTTTACTTGGCTCAGAAGAAAGGAGTTGAATCGGAAGATATAACTCAAATGAAGACAGAGCTTATAACTCTAACTGAAAAAGTTAAAACAGTTTTAAAGGTTGATGATTTGATAAAAAAAATTGCAATAGACTACAAAGACTCTCAAAACTTTTTATACCTTGGAAGAGGTTATCAATTTCCAGTTGCTCTAGAGGGAGCATTAAAGTTAAAAGAAATATCATATATTCATGCTGAAGGTTACCCCGCTGCAGAGATGAAGCATGGTCCAATTGCATTGATTGATGAAAAGATGCCAGTTGTTGCAGTTGTAACTCATAGGGCTTATGATAAAATTGTTTCAAATATTCAGCAGGTTAAGGCTCGTGGTGGAAAAGTTATTATTGTTACTTCTGAAGTTAATAAGGAACTTGAAAATTTTTCTGAGCATATTATTGAGGTTCCTAGTATTCACCATTGCCTGTCACCAATAATTAATATTATTCCACTTCAGTTATTGGCCTATCACATTGCTGTGCTTAGGCGTTGTAATGTAGATCAACCTAGAAATTTAGCTAAGTCTGTCACCGTAGAATGAAAACAGATTCCTCCACTGGTCACCCATTTCTCGTCGTGAGAAACCTTATTTTAGACATCTTTTTAGTTCATTTGAGGTAGTCTTAGGGTATGAAAAATCTATTTGAATTAGGAAGTAAATATTCAAGACACATCATTTCAGATTCATTAAATGATACAGACAACTTTCCAATCCCATCAGATAAGTTAGAAGAGATAGTTAAAAGAATAAAAATATCACGAGAGGGTATTGTTCATGTAAGAGAATTGAATTCTTATCTATTATTTGTAGATCTTGTAAAAGGAGATAAGGAAAAAAGATTTCATTTTAATGAATATTTTGAAAATGATTATTTTCACTGGGAATCTCAAACGACTCAAAAACAGGATGACCAACAAATTTTAGATTTAATCAGTAAAAAATACGATATATTACTTTTTGTTAGAATAGATCAAAAGGTAAAATCAATAACACAACAATTTACTTATTGTGGACAAGTTCAATATATAACACATGATTCAAAATCCAACTATCCTGTTAGAGTTGATTTATTATCTTTAGAATATGATAAATCAACAAAGAATGATAGTTTAAAAGATATCTATGAATGGAAACCTGAGGATTCTGGAAAAACAACTTTAAATAAAACTAATTATTCATCAGGTAAAAAGAGAACTAATTATTCAAAACCTGGTAAGACAGAGAGACGTGGTTTAGTAACTTCTAGAGTTGGTCAAGGGTGGTATAGACAAGAGGTGTTAAAAAAATGGGATTATAAATGTGGAGTAACTGGTTCTGACATAATTAAAATTTTAATTTCATCACATATTGTCCCATGGAAAGATAGTGATGATGAAGAAAAATTAGATTCGGATAATGGTATATTACTTTCTCCAGATTTGGATGGTTTGTTTGATAAATATTTAATTTCATTTGATGATTCAGGAGAAATCCTAATTTCCAATAAATTAACTGAAGAAGAATTAAAACTTTTAGGTATTAATAAAAATATGAGATTGA
>NHIV01000039.1 GCA_002170735.1 bacterium TMED198
CACTTATTGTTATAAGCCTCCTGCTTTCTAAGTATCACTGGCCAACCAACTCTAGCAAAACGCTTACAACAGTCTTTGCTGAAGAAAGGCCTAATCGATACCACGCTGGAATTGATGTTCGAACATACGGAAAATCTGGCTACCCTTTGTTCGCTATAGAGGACGGCTATATTGAAAGGATTAGAATCAGCACTAAGGGTTATGGCAAGGCTGTTTACCTTAGACTTAAGGATGGTAATGTCGCCCTCTACGCACACCTAGAAAAGTTTTCTCCTGAGCTTGAAGATGCAGTTGCTAAGCTTCAATCAAATCTCAATAGCTACTCTATTGATCATAGCTTTGGCAAGAACGATTTTCGATACAAAAGAGGTGAAACCATTGGATATACAGGCGACACTGGAACAATTTCTGGCCCTCATCTTCACTTTGAAATAAGAAACAAAGATGGGCAGCCAATAAACCCCATGATGGAAAAAGGGTTTGAAATAGAAGACAACATTGCTCCGGTCCCAACTCTTATAAGCTTCCTCCCATATCAGCCAGAATCAACGATAGATGGTGAGGGAATACCAAAAATCTTAAATCTCCAAAAACGTGGCAAGATGTATACATCAATTGATACGCTGTCAATTCATAATAGCTTTCAAATTGCTCTTTCTGCAGATGATTTTATTGATGGGCAGCCTTTCAGCTATGGTCTATATAGGATTGAAGTGTTTATTGATGACAGTCTATACTATGAATCTAAATATGACAAGCTGGACTTTGGATTTTCAAAAAAAATATACAACGAAAGGAACTACCAGCTCCACAAGATAACCGGCTCAAAGTTCTACAACCTGTTCAACTCATCTGCAAACAACAAGAACAAGTTCGTTCAAAAAAACATTAAGAGCTACCTTTTTAACGATGATGCTTTTCATAAGCTCGTAGTAGTGGCTACTGATAACAATAAAAATAAATCAACTGTTGAGATGGCCTTCTTCTCTCCAAAAGAACCTCTAAAAAATACCTGCAATTTAGACTATGAAATCAATCAATCTGATGGTAGCGTTCTTTATATTCAAATAGATTCAACGGTTACTCCTTCTTTTTTCTTACGCAACAAGTACGACTACAATAAAGTCTTAGACCCTGAGATTAAAAGCTTTGGGGTCAATAAAAAAATTATTTATGGGCAGAATAAAGTTTTTACGATTCTGGAAGTAGTTCAACGAACTAACTTTGGGGCTACTATAAGCAGAACTTTTCACGATCTAGAGAACAATCAGTTCAATCATGACAACCTCAGAGGATTGTTTGATATTAATAGTTACCACTATGGTACAGTTATAAGTTTTAAAGAAAATATTTTCACTGGGCTAGACCCCTTTCTATCAATAAAACGCAAAAATAAATTGTATAAGCATCAACTATCAAGAGTTAATACAAATCAATTAGTTTCTGGTCCCCTCGGGTTCAATGAACTTGAAGGCACAACCGAGATTGCAATTCACTACAACCTTAGTCCGGAGCTAATGATAAAGAAAAAAATTAATGGACAGTACTTAAGAAGCGATAAGGATTTTGTTCTTATTCATGATACAGGACATATATATCTAAGTAGAGAAAAAAACAGGTACAACGATGAGTCATTTGTTTGGATTGAAAATACATCTGTAGAGAACGTCCTTGAATCTGAAAAAATTATTCAGGGTCCATATGCCATCTACCCCACAACAAAGAAAATTAATGGCCTTAATATAGCACTTAATCTAAATGACAGCAGCAGGCCAAGGCACACAGGCCTCTTTTCATTTGATTCACTTAAACAAAGGTGGTCGATCCTTAATCCTAGATTAGGTGCAACTTCCAGCAGAAAGTTAGAGACCTCTATAGATAGAGGGCTAATTATTGCAGCTATTGAAGATACAGATCCCCCTGAGGTAAGGGTTCTATCCCCTGGAAACGGTGCAACCTACAAAGCACAAGACTTTAACGAAATCAAGTTTACCATAGAGGACTCTTTTTCAGGGATTTCGGGAGAAGAAAATATTGAGCTTCAACTAGATCGAAAGCCTTTAATTTTTGAATATAACTCATACAGAAAGGTTGTTACGTGCAAGGTAAAAAAGCCACTCAACCCAGGAAAGCACGAACTCTATCTTTCATATACAGATAATCTGAACAACAACAAAAAAACTAAAGTAACTTTTTATATAAAAGATGAATAAACAAAACATAATTGATCATACGCTTAAGGCCCGTAAGAATGCCAGCGCACCATACAGCAAGTACAAAGTTGGAGCCGCGCTTGAGACCTTGGATGGAACCGTTGTATATGGCTGCAACGTTGAGTCTAAAGCCTACCCTACAACTCTATGCGCAGAAAGAGTTGCTATTTTTTCTGCTATAAGCTCCGGCTACAAAGACTTTAAGTGGCTATCTGTTGCAACAGAAGACGGTGCCTATCCCTGCGGTTCATGCAGACAGATAATCGCAGAATATCTTGGAGATGCACCTATATTTGTAATAAACTCTAGAACCATGTCCCTACTTGAAACTTCTATCGATAAGCTACTCCCTCACCCCTTCAAGTAAGATGAAGGAGGCAGTCCTAATTGGAATTGGAGGTGGTACAGGGTCAGGTAAAACCTACTTCTCGAAAGAAATAAAAGCTATCTTCAGAAAATATAGTCCTATTCTAATAAACCAAGACTCCTACTACAACGATCAAAAAAGTATACCCTTTGAAATAAGGGAGAAAGTAAACTACGATCATCCAGATGCCTTTGACTACAGCAGGTTACTAAGTGATCTTCTTCTCCTGAAAAATATGAAGGAAGTGGCTGTCCCTATCTACGACTACAAGACACACCTTAGGATAGACTCTAAACAAACTAAACCTTCATACCTTGTAATTGTTGAGGGTATACTTGCCTTGCATTTCTCAGATATTAACAGGCTCTTTAACTACAGGGCCTATATCAGCACACCTGAAAAAACTAGATTAAAAAGACGTATAAAAAGAGACACAAAAAAAAGAGGAAGAACTGAACAATCTGTTATTGATCAGTTCAACAGATCCGTAAAAGTAATGCACAATACATATGTTGCTAAAACAAAAAAATATTCTGATATTATCATTGCAGATCAAGCCGATAAAAATAGGGCAATTGAAGATATAAAAAACCTTTTAGAATAACAATGACACTTACTCCCAAAAATAGCGGATGGATTGAGGTTATATGCGGTCCCATGTTTAGCGGAAAGACTGAGGAGCTAATCAGGCGACTGATTCGATCCCAAATCGCTAAGCAGAAAGTTTCTATTTTCAAACCTTCTGTTGATAACAGGTACAGCGAAGACTTTATAGTATCTCATAATAAGAGAACAATAAAATCTATTTGTGTGAACTCACCAGCAAAAATTCTAGAGCAAGCATCAGGTTCAAACGTAGTCGGAATTGATGAGGCACAATTCTATGACAACACTCTCATAGAGGTATGTAAAAAACTGGCAAAAAGTGGAAAAAGAGTTGTTGTTGCTGGGCTTGACAAGGACTACGAAGCTATTCCTTTTGGTCCAATGCCTAGACTCTTAATCGAGGCTGAGTACGTTACAAAAGTCAATGCCATATGCATGCAATGTGGAGATCCCGCAAGCTTTAGCCAAAGAATTTCAAAAGAAAAAAACCAGGTCGTTATTGGAGAGGCCGATAAGTACGAAGCTAGGTGTAGAAACTGCTTCATCCCATATAACAAGGAGAAAATTCATGGATAATATTCAAGGTGTTTTAGGTGTTATAACGATGTTGTTGATTGCCTATGCAATTTCCAACAATAGAAAAAGTATTAATTTTAGGCTAGTAATTTGGGGGCTGAGCATACAGCTTGTTTTTGCTCTTCTTATATTGAAATCTCCTATTGGCAAGCCTATGTTTAGCTATCTTGATAAAATAATCACTAAGGTTATTGGTTTCTCAGAAGCAGGAAGTGACTTTTTGTTTAAATCATTTATTCCTGAGGTTGGGTTCCACGTTGGGCTAATTAACTTCGCATTCAAGGCCCTACCTACCATTATATTTTTCTCAGGTCTAATGGCTGTAATGTACCACCTTGGGATAATACAGTTTATTGTTAGGTGGATTGCTAGACTGATGCAAAAGACTATGGGAACAAGCGGTTCAGAGACTTTATCTGTATCAGCCAACATTTTCGTTGGGCAGACTGAGGCGCCTCTTATGGTTAGACCCTTCATTAATAACATGACTAAGTCCGAGCTTTGCGCTGTAATGACTGGAGGTTTTTCTACGGCTGCAGGTGGAGTACTTGCTCTGTATGTAATGTGGCTCAGGGACATTCCTGGAATAGCTGGACACCTTCTTGCTGCATCTGTGATGTCGGCCCCTGCAGCGTTGGTTATTTCAAAAATTATTTTTCCTGAAACAAATGAATCCGAGACAATGGGAGATCTTAAGGTTGACGTAGAAACACAGGATGCAAATTCGCTAGACGCCCTTGGAAGGGGTGCTACAGATGGACTCAAACTTGCTGCCAATGTAGCAGCAATGCTAGTTGCCTTTGTATCCGTTGTAGCAATGATAAACTATCTATTTGGCTTTTTAGGAACATCTCTTCAAGAAATTATGGGGCTGATTTTTAAACCCTTGGCCTGGACAATGGGAGTTCCTTGGTCCGAAGCTCAGACAATGGGAACGCTTATGGGAGAAAAGCTTGCCCTAACTGAGTTGATCGCATATGACAGCCTTAGAGGGTATGTGCAAAGCGGACTATCAGATAGAACTGCAATAATTGCAAGCTACGCACTGTGTGGATTTGCAAACTTTGGATCAATAGGTATTCAAATTGGAGGCCTAAGCAGCATAGCACCAAGCAGACGAAAAGATCTTGCTACGCTAGCATTGAAGGCTATGATTGGAGGTGCGCTGGCATCATGGATTACAGCATCCATCGCTGGCATACTACTTTAAATTTAAGGAGACATAATGAAGATTATCTTACTAGGGCCACCTGGAGCTGGCAAGGGAACTCAAGCAACCTTTATTGCTAATAGCTATGGTATTCCACAGATTTCTACGGGAGATATGCTTAGGGAGAACGTTAAGAATAAATCTAGTTTAGGGATTGAGGCGCAAGGATATATGAACAAAGGAAACCTAGTTCCAGATCAACTTATTCTTGATATGATGAAGAATAGGCTTCAGGAAGATGATTGCGCAAGTGGTTATATCTTAGATGGTTTTCCAAGAACAATTCCTCAGGCAAAAGGCCTTGATGTATTACTAGCCAGTATTGACCACTCACTAAATGCAGTAGTTGTGATTCAAGTTCCAGATGATGTTATAGTAAATCGAATGGGTGGAAGAAGGGTACACCTAGACTCAGGAAGAGTCTACAATGTAGAGTACAATCCACCTAAAAAAGAAGGTATAGATGATGTTTCTGGTGAGTCCTTGATTGTAAGAGAAGATGACAAAGAAGCTACTGTTAGAAAAAGACTCAGTGTTTACCATGAAATGACCAAGCCTCTTATTGAATTTTATGCGAGCAAGAATCTTAATGCTAAAATCAATGGCAACCAACTAATTAATAGCGTTCAAAAAGAAATTAAAAGTGCTTTAGATAAGGTATGATACCTATCGGAATCACAGGTGGACTAGGATCTGGAAAATCAACCGCGACTGAGTTCTTCAAGAAAAAAGGGAATGTGATCTTTGATGCAGATCTAGAGGCCAAGGCCTACATTTCAAAATCGATTTCAATTCAAGGTAAAATTATTAAGACCTTTGGAAAAAGCGTTACTGATGAAAATGGAAAACTTGATCTAAGAAAACTTGGCAGGGTAGCATTCCAATCAAGTTTCGAACAACAACTTCTAAATGGTGTTGTATGGCCAGAGCTTTACATAGTTCTTGAAAATAAGATTGATTCTATTTCATCAGAAAAAGGCTTCTTCTTTGTTGATGCTGCTTTGATATTCGAGTCTAAGTTCAATTCACTTTTTAAGGAGGTTCTTCTGATCAAGGCCAGTAAGAGAAACCGAATAGAGAGGGCGCTTCTGAGAAAAACTCTAACAGAAAAACAGATCCAGGAAAGAATTAAACTCCAATATACTGACAAACAAAAGAGTGCGCTAGCTAGCCACGTTATTTCCAACAACGGCTCAATTGAAAGCTTCACCAAGAGCCTTGATAAATACTACCAGTCTATAAAGAAAAAATTTAATCTATAAAGATATTGCTAGGGTACTATTTAACTAGGATCAGCTTCTTTGAAACTGAGCCAGTGCTTGAGGCCATTCTTAGGAAGTAGATACCGCTTGAGTAGCTGTCAGCGTTCCATTTCATATTGTAGAAGCCGCTAGAAAGATATGAATCAACAAGAACCTCTACCTCTCTTCCCTGCACGTCATAAACAGCTAGCCTAATTTCTTTTGATTCAAGAACCTCAAAGTTTATTTTTGTTGAAGGATTGAATGGGTTTGGATATGGGTTACCAAGCTCAAAGCCACTTATACCTGCAGCATCATTTGAAACTCTTTGAACCAGATGGACTTCATTGTCTGACCATGATGGAACATTGCCTTGCAGCTCTACAATATCTCCCGTTCTTAGTCTAAATACTTTAAACTCTGGAATATCGCCATCTTCTACGTAGCCAGTTGTATATATAGAACCATCGTAGCCCATAACAGGAACATCAACCATCTCACCGCTATACTCTCTTGCCCCTACAACGACTCCATCGTTATAGGCCAAGATCCAATCTCCATCTTGAATCGATGACCCATCAATAGAAATTTTCTCGAAGAAGTAGAAGCCTTGTCTTACAGATTGATTAAATGAAAATTCTTCAGGTACTACTACTCTATCAGCGCTGGAAGATTGAACGCTTGCCCCGGATCTACCAATAACACCATCAGAAACAAAGCTGAAATCAAGGGTGTCAACAACGTTAACCCAGTAACCCTTGAGCGTGTTCCAGTTGGTTAGACTACCGATCCATCCATCGTTGTACCTAATGGCCGCCTTACCATCTGATATAATTGAAAGGAACATTTCCTCATGCTCATCTGGGAGTGCCTCATCTAGCCCCATACCATCTTCTCCAACATAAGAAATCAAGCTCTGTCCATCAAGTAGGTTGTACTCAATACTCGGATCAGTTGGATATGCAGATACATCATACTCCACGTACTCTCCCGCTTCTGGCTCTTCATCAATAATAAGCCAATAGCCTTCTGTTGGGCTAATATTCTGTAAACTTCCCACCCATAGATCGGAGTCAACTATATGAGTTGAAGCGCTTCCACCAGTAATTAGTGCAAGTGCTTGATCACCTAGAGGCGACATTATACTGGCCACTGAGCTATCCTCAGGCACACCTAGATAGCTGATTAGGTTTGCTCTGTTTTGAAGCTGAAAGTTCATTGTTATAAGATCACTTGAAGGTACTACAGTGATTATAAACTCTTCATATAAAGGCTCAACATCATCCTCACCGCCATCTTTAATAGTAATTAATATTGGACCGAATGTTCCTGTTACCATAGGCGTCCATGCAACAAGCCCCTCACTGCTAACTGTCATACCTGGTGGTTCATTATCAAGGTAGTATGTAAACACATCATCATCTGGATCCTCAACATCTATCTGGTAAACAAAGTCGTTGCCCTCCATAATCACAGGATCTGATGGAGCTGAAGAAAGCAGAACAGGCGCATCATTAACGGGAACAACAACGACCATAAACGACTCTTCATCAGACTCTAACTCTTCGCTACCTAAAAATCTATCAGAAACAACAACCGTAACCAAGCCAGATGAGAGAACTCCCTCAGTTGGTGTCCAAGAGATTACACCTTCATCGCTAAGGTCCATCCCTTCAGGGGCATTTACAAGAGAGTAATAAAAATCATTGTTATCGGGGTCCTCAACTTCTACCGTGTAGATGTAGAGCTGATCTTCCGTTCCGTTGATCGGTGCTACAGATGTAATAACAGGCGCATCGTTAACAGGCTCAACGTTAATTGAGAAATATTGGTATGACGGTATATCAACGCCATTTACTGGGCTAAGAGTATCCCAAACAACAAGCGCTACAAGACCACTTGATAGAACGCCTTCAGCAGGTGTCCAGGTGATAAGACCCTGTTCGCTAACCTCCATACCATCTGGTGCGCTAATGAACGAGTAGTAGAACTGATCGCTATCTATATCCTCAACATCAACCTGGTAGCTGTACTGAACATCTTCGGTTCCCTCTATAGAGGCATCTGAAACTATAAAAGGTGGATCGTTTACCGGATTAACAACAACGCTGAACTCATCTGTGATTCCAACTCTTCCCTGGCCATCATCAGCAGAGATCTGAATGGCTGCAGGGCCTCCGTTAACGTTAGCAATTGAGTAAAGCTTTAATACTCTGCCTACTATGCTTGCACTTACAAGCGACTCATCTAGATTTACAACCGAGTACTGCAGATCTGAGTCATCAACATCAGAGAATGTATCAACCAGGTCAAAGCTCACAACTTCAAAGTCTTCATCAAGCTCAAAATCAGAAATTGGATTTGAAACAACAGGGGCATCGTTAACAGGCAGCACCTCAATGCTAAACTCAGCCTTGGAATCAAGCTCTCCATCATCTACTGTGATCATAAGGCTGATGGTTCCGTACCAATCCTGATCTGGCTGGACCTCTAGAATGTTACCGCTAATTGATACATCGGAGTTTCCACTTGATAAATATTCAAAAGTAAGAAGATCTCCATCAATATCTGAAGCCTCAAGGGTGTAGAAGAAGAATCCATCTTCCTCAATAACCTTGTTATCAATCTGAGCGATAACAGGGGCATCGTTAACAGGCAGTATCTCAACAGTGAAGGAGGTGACATCGCTGCCCTGGCCATCGCTTACAGAAACACTTACCTCAACCAACCCGTACCAATTCTCATCGTTAGCCACAACCTTAAATCCATTGTTGCTCTCTTCCGTTATAGTTACGTCATTATCAGATGATGCGCTAAAGTCAAGCTCATCGTTCTCTATGTCTGAGGCAGAAGCGTTTACAGTCGCATAGCCACCCTCATTAATTGTTTGATTCTCTATTGGGTCAATAACTGGCTCATCGTTAACAGGCGCTACTGTAAGCGAGACTGTAGATGACTCAGAGACCAGCTCTCCATCATTTGATATGTAGCTGAAGCTATCTTGACCAAAATAATTTTCTTGTGGAGTATATACAACGATCGCTCCATTTAGCTCAAGGGTTCCATAGAGCGGCTGATCTACAACTTCGAAGCTAAGACTCTGGCTGTCAATATCCGATCCAGTTAGAACAACGGTTGCTGTTTCATCTTCATTGAGCACTCCATCTATGTCGTCAGAAATTGGAGCATCGTTCACAGGGCTCACAGTTACGCTAAACTGATCTGAAACTATTGCTCGACCCTGGTGATCGTTGGCAGAGACTGTTAGAGTTACAGGGCCACCAAACTGATCTGGAAGCGGGGATATGAACAGAGAATCTCCAGCAAAGTTTGCCTCAATTAGATCGCTTTCAAAAGAGTTTAAGGCGTAACTTAGAACGTCCTCATCTATATCTGCAAAGACAGATGGAATGTAGATAGAAAGCCCATCAGAGTCTTCATCGAAGCTAACATCAGCAAGCGGATTGGATACAACAGGCGCATCGTTAACAGGAAGAACCGATAGGTTGAAGCTATCGCTGTCAGTATACTCCCCATCTGTTACCTCAACGCTAATAGAAACGTTTCCAAAGAAGTTCTCAATAGTTTGAATAGTTAGGAGGTTTCCTGTTACACCTAGGACCACTCCATCGCTGTCTGTTGAAGCTAAGAAGGTTAGACCGTCCCCATCAATATCTGATCCACCAAGTACCTGAACAAGCGTCTCATCCTCGTTCACGCTAGTGTCATCTAGCTGGTCAATCACTGGAGGATCATTAACAGGAAGAACTTCAAGGCTGAACTGTGTCTGGCCCTCAAGGTCTCCATCTGTTGCAACCACCTCGATTGTTGACTGCCCGTTGTAGTTCTCGCTTGGTGTTATAACAAGCGTTCTAAATGTAAAGTTTGTTTCTCTTTCATCGTTAATTCTTGAGCCAGTCTTATCATGCGTCTGGCTGTAATTTTCTTGGTAGTTGCTTGAGCCTTCTCTTTCAAAGCACTCGTCTTCGAAGTCATCGCAGCAGTCGCCGTACTGAAGACAAACGTCATCGCACCAGCAGCTTCCATAGTTAAAGCTTCCTCCGCAGTTGCCTGCGCAAGTAGCTCCAAGGTCAACAACCTCAAGCTGAATGTCATGAGTGTCTGCGCTTACACTAAACTGCACCCCAGTATTATCAATATCCTGCGCCTCAAGAGCTATTTTTATTTGGCTGTCTTCATCAACCTGGGATAAATCTATGGATGAAACAACAGGAGAATCGTTTACAGGCTCAATGGTTAGAGATACAGTTGAAGTATCAGAAGCAAGCTGACCATCTGATGCTATGTATCTAAAGCTATCGCTTCCATAGAAATTTTCTACTGGAGTGTAGCTTGCAAAAGATCCTTCAAGTTCAAGGCTACCAAACTCAGGCTGCTGAACAACCTCAAAGCTTAGGCTCTGACTATCAATATCAGACCCAGTAAGAACAACTGTTCCTGCAAAGTCCTCACTTAGCGTTCCACTTAGGTTATCTGATACAGGGGCATCGTTAACCGGGTTAATGGTAACCTCAAAGCTATCTGAAACATCGCTGGCTCCATCGGTTGCCGTTACAGTAATCTCTACAGGCCCACCAAACTGATTGGACTCAGGAGTAATAGATACTACCCCCTCATCCATTGAAACTAAAACTAAATCTGTATCTTCAGACTCTATTGAATAGCTAAGCTGATCTCCATCGACATCACCAAAGACAGAAGAAACCTCAACGGCTACCGATTCAGAGTCCTCATCTATAGATACATTCTCAATCGAACCTACAACGACGGGGTCATCGTTAACTGGGAGTACAGACACAACGAAGGTATCTCCATCACTGTACTCTCCATCGGTTGCATCAACGCTTATCGTTGCGCTTCCGTTGAAGTTCTCACCTGGCTGGATGCTCAAAATATTTCCTGTTAGCACAAGCCACACGTTCTCGTTGTCGCTCATAGCGCTGAAGGTTAAGCCATCACCATCAATATCTGATCCACCAAGAACCTGAACAAATGATTCGTCCTCGTTCATACTCTGGTCATCGATCGCTGCGATAGTTGGGGCATCGTTAACGGGGTTAATGGTTAAAACAAAGCTTGTTGATGCACTAAGACCCTCGCTATCTGTTTCCTGAGCTGTAACCGTGATAACGCTGCTTCCGTTGAAGTTCTCAGTAGCGCTGAATGACACCGTGTTTCCATCAACAGATACCTGAACGTTCTCATCCGATGAGCTGGCTGAGATGGTAACCTCGCTGTCAATGTCACTTGCGCTAACCTCTACAGAGGTTGATCCATCCTCATCCATCTGCGCATCAGATATGCTGGAGATGGTTGGGGGATCATTAACGGCCTGAACGGTAAGCGTTACCGTTGATATATCAGACTCAAGATCTCCATCGGTTGCGATGTAGGTAAAGCTATCGCTTCCAACAAAGTTATTATCTGGCATGTAGCTTGCGAACGATCCATCTAGATCAATCGATCCGTTTGATGGTCCATCCACAATCTCAAACCCAAGGGCGTCGCCATCGATGTCAGATCCTGATAGCACGATGGTTGACTCCTCATCCTCGTTAAGTGTCTGGTCTAGGCTGCTAGAGCTTGGTGCATCGTTAACCGGGTTAACGGAAACGATGAACTCATCCTGCGGTGAGATACTGTCTTCGTAGCCATCGCTGGCAGATACAACCACCGCAACAGGGCCACCGTTTTGATTTTCAAGCGGAGCTATGGTAACAACCGATCCGCTTATGCTTATTGAAACTAAATTATTTTCAGCTACCTCTACGCTGTAGCTTAGATCATCGCCATCTTCATCGCTGAAGTTTGATGCAACGTCTATGGTATTGCTTCCTGAGTCCTCATCAACCGAAACGTCCTGGATCTGGCTTGCAAGAACCGGGGAATCGTTCACGGCTATGACGGTTAGAACAAAGGAGGTTGTGCTTGAGTACTCCCCATCGCTGACCGATACCTCAACCGCTTTCTCTCCGCTGTCGTTGTCTCCAACGGTAAGGGTTAGCACGTTTCCTGATACGGAGCTGGCTACTTCCTGCGCGTTTACGCTGTAGCTTAGCGTTCCGCTATCGATGTCCTGTGATGATAGGAACACGTCTACAGACTCGCCCTCGTTAACCTCCTGGTTTCCGATGGCTGAAATTGTCGGTGGATCGTTCACAGGGTTCACGGTTAGTACAAAGTTTGTTGATGCACTAAGACCTGTGTTGGCGCAATCTGCAACCCGAGACGTTGAGGAATAAGCATAAAGTTCAGTTTGAGATACAACGTAGCTTCCCTGATGATTTGCAGGGCCAGGAATTCCACCATTGAAAAGTTCATGACTGCCTATCGCATACCACCAATTTCCTCCTGGAATGCCATCTAAAAGACATTTGTGATCCTGACTAGAAAGATTAAGTCCGCCCCAACCATGATAGGTGTAATTAATGTCTACGGCCTCATATCCTTCTACCGTATTATATGTCTCTACTGGGTTGCTTGTCTGCTTCCACTCTTGACTACCGCTAGCGTTTCCATTCTGAGGCCAAGCAAGCTTGAAGTGGAACTTTCCATCCTCTCCCCTAAAGTCTTCAATATTTTCAAGTACGCTGTAATTATCGTTAGATGGATCGTCTTCATTGTGAAGCAGCCACTGTTCATTTTCTTGGACAAACGGAGCTGTCTGGCGGAACAGCAAGACCCACTCACCTTCTTCTCTATCAGAAGAGTTCTCTACGCACTCCTGCGCGCTTACGGTAATCGTGCTGCTTCCATTGTAATTCTCAGTAGCGCTGAATGACACCGTGCTTCCATCAACAGATACCTGAACGTTCTCATCCGATGAGCTGGCTGAGAAAGAAAGGTCGTTATCCGGATCGCTTGCGCTTAACTCTACAGAAACTGATCCGTCCTCATCCATATCCGCATCGGATACGCTTGAAATTGTTGGGGCATCGTTCACGGGGTTGACCGTGATCGATACGGTTGCCTCGCCTGAGTAGCCGCCATCGTTGGGGTTGTTCGGGTTTAGCACTCTAAACTTAATTTCATCGGAGCCTGAGTAGTCTGCGTCGGGCGTGTAGCTAGCCACCCACTCCGCAAGCTGCGCGGTAGGAGCCTCTCCGCTCTCTACCCACGTTGCGCCAGAGATACTTCCATCTAACCCATTGCCTGACTGATCAGTGAGCGTGCTTCCAGATCCATCGTTGAAGTCGTAGCTCACGACAACGTTATCAAGGTCTACATTGTCTCCGCTGTAGAGGGCCTGAACCTCTGCTGGCTGTATCTCATCATAGGTAACAATAACGTCATCGATGGTTCCATTGAAGTACTCATCGTTTCTATCGATGGTGTTTGCACCAATCATAATAGGTTTGTTTGAGCTGGTGTTGTATGATTTTGTTGTTTGGCTTATAAACTCGCCATTGGCATAGAACTTGATATGTGTGCCATTGTACGTTGCAACGATATGATTCATCTGGTTGCCTGGCAGTGTATATCCTGTGTCCCAATCGTTGTTCTGGCCTATTATACGCACCATGCTATCGCTACCTACTAAAATTGAAAATCTTTTATTATCACAAGGACCCACACATCCAGTTCCAAGGGAAACGATGTTACCACTTGAACCATCGGCCCATACGCTAATAGATCTGGGATTATTACCGAAATTATTTGTTGAAGGTCCTGTAACCTTGTCGTTGTTTCCATCAAATTCAAGCGCGTAGCCACTGCCTCCATCTGAAACTTCAAAGGCTGGCTCGAGACCTCCAAGGCTACCATGATCCGGGTACTTGGTAATCTCTATCTGGGAGGATGCATCAAGTGAGAACGGGTAGAACACGTCAAAGCCAATCAAGGATAGCGCCTTGCCCTGGTCCTCCGCCATGTCAACGTTATCATCAAAGGCCGATGGGACAAAGAACCTTGACCACTGCCTTCCAAACAGGTTGAAGGTAACCATCTGAACGCCGGACTCAGCGCTTCCATCGGATACCTTGTACAGCAAGAAGTCAGCAAAGGCCGCGTTATCAGATGGCACGTACTCGTACTGGTTGCCACCAACAGGCGTTAAGCTGCTTCCAAAAACCGTATAAAGAACCTCTGAAGGAGATGGTGGCACCGAGTAGATCGCAAGGTCATCGCCCTCAAGGTCATTAATAAAATCTGAAAAATCAATAGTGTATGGAGATGAGCCTACCTCATATGTCGCATCTTCCGCTGTCGGGGCGTCATTAACTCCTACAACCGTAACCCTTACCGTTGCAAGATCAGAGCTATCGGTTCCATCGCTTGCGCTGTAGGTAAAGCTATCATCACCAAAGAAGTTTGCATCTGGTATATAAACAATGCTTGATCCAGAGCCAGATATAGCTCCGTTTGAGGGGTCGCCGTAGCTGTAGCTAAGATCATCGCCATCTGCGTCCATTGCAAACAGTTCGATAGATACGCTACCGTCCTCGCTGGCGATCGCGTTAAGATCCTGGGCCAACGGAGCGCTGTTGGTTTGAACAACGGTAACCCTGAAGGTTGTAGAGGCAACAAGCCTGTTTATGTTGTCACTTGCAGTTACAGTAACATCACCCGAATCGTTCTGGTTGCTTGAAACAGAAAGAACAAGACTGCTTCCGCTTATAGATGCATCAAGCGCATCAACCTCATCATAAACCGAGTAGGCCAAGTTAAAACCATTCTCTGCGTCAAAGAAAACTCCAGATAAATCAATGGACACATCCGCGTCAACTGTAATTTCAAGGTCATCGATAGACTCAAGCACTACAGGCGCGTCGTTGACCGGGTCAACATACAGCGTAAAGGAACTCTCATCCTGATCCTGGCCATCGGACACGGCTACCGATACTACAATTTCACCGTTAAAGTCCTGATCAGTCGCAACGCTTAGCTGATCGCCATCAACGCTGGCCGATCCATTCCCATCCACGCTGGCTGAGAAGCTTAAATCATCACCATCCACATCACTTGCAGATAGGCTATAGCTAAACCCAGTGTCTTCCGCCACAGATTGAGAACCTATAGCGGACAACACCGGCGCATCATTCACTGGAAGAATGTTTAATACAAAGTCTTCGCCTGCAATACCGCCGTTGCCATCAAGAGCGCTTACAGATACGGTGATCTCACCGTTAAAGTCTGCATCAGGAGACACCGTTAAGGTAGAACCATCAACGCTCGCAGATCCGTTTCCATCAACGCTGGCTGCAAAGCTTACACCATCGCCATCCACATCGCTTGCAGATAGGCTGTAGGTAAAGTCAACGTCCTCATCGCCAGACTGAGATCCAATGGCCGATAGAACAGGCTCATCGTTAACAGGGCTAACGCTTAGAACAAAATTTGCTTCATCGCTTCCACCGCTTAGGTTGTCCGTTACAGATACAGTCACCTCAATGTTGCCATTGAAGTCTGCATCAGGAGACACCGTTAAGGTAGAGCCAACAACGCTAACATCCGCGTTGCCACCTGCCTGCGCAGAGAACTCAAGGGCATCGCCCTCAGGATCTGTTGCAGCCAGTTCATATACAAAGTCTTGGTCCTCATCGCTGCTTTGATTATCGATCAATGATAGTACAGGTGGATCGTTTACAGGTATAAGGGTTAGGGTAAAGCTGTCTGTGTCCTGAGCGTCTCCATCCGATGCGGTAACCGTAACCACGATATCACCGCTGTAGTTCTGCTCAGGGTACAAGGTAAAGCTGCTTCCATCTGCGAAGATGCTAGCATGACCATCGGCCTGGGCCGCAAAGTAAACCTCATCGCCATCCACATCGCTTGCATCGGCCTGGAAGCTAAACGGCTCGCCTTCATCAGACTCAGCATCCTCTAAATCAGAAAGAACAGGCGCGTCGTTGACCGGGTCAACCTGAATAAATATTGTTGCTTGGTCCATGCCCATAAAGCCATCTTCAACTAAAATGTTAAAGCTATCGCTTCCGTTGAAGTCTTGATTGGGGCTATAGGAAGCGCTTGGCCCATCAATATTCAGCGATCCAAACTGAGGTATGCTCGTTACAGATATAGTCAAATCATCGCCATCCACATCAAATATATCTAAATCAAAATTTACTACCGAATCTTCATCAACATCTACAGTCATATCGCTTGCAACTGGAGCATCGTTCACTGATAGAACGTTAATCTCAACTGTGGCCGGAATAGAAGTCCAATCTCCATCAGAGGCTGTGTAGGTAAAGCTATCTTGCCCGTTAAAGTCTTGGCTTGGAGTGTAGATCAAGCTAGGGACTTCGCCCTCTAACAGCCCTGATTCGGGCCCACCTACAACCTCGAAGGTTAAAGGGTCTTGGTTTGGATCAGTAGCGCTAAGTAAAACCTCAACAGACCCATCTTCATTCAACTCAATCGTAATATCGTTTGCAACCGGTCTGTTGCAGGAGCTTGAGTCTCCTGCGCATACACCGCACTCATCAACCTCCGCGCTTCCATAGCACACACCGCTACAGTCCATGCTTTGGTTATAACTATCGACATCAAGTCCAACGCAGTCACCACATTCATCAATCATCAAAGTTTCTAAGTCAGGATTTGGACATAGAGGCTCAGGATCATCTGAATTTAGAACCCACCCATCAGGGGCCTGTCCAGCGCAGTAATACAGCTCATCTCCAAAGCCCAATCCATCACTATCAAAATCAAAAAAGTGGCCTACAGCTGCAGGCTCAAAGCATCCACAGCCAAGATCATCTGACTCAGGCTCATGCCCTGTGTTTCCACTTGAGCAAACACCACAATTATCTACAAAGGCCGTTCCAAAGCACTCATCGTTACAATCTATATCGCTGTCAAACGCATGGCCCGTTGTTCCGCCAGAACAAACACCGCAGTTGTCAACAACACCACTGCCACCCGGAACCCCTGCACAGTCAGGCACAAGCCCAACAAGCTGTCTTATGTTAAAGAACCCAAAGTTTGACCATCCATTGTACACACCGCCGTTTTCACCTTCGATGTTCGCATCTGTTATGTAGTACTCACCTTCTGATCCATCATAAATAACAAAGGTTGGAAAATCACCAGGAACAAGGTAGCCCTCAGTCCACTGAGACCCATCATCACCCATGGCCGGAAGAACCGTTGTAAAATCCCTGCCAACGTTGTACTGAAGCTGCGTACCGCCAACCCAAGGATACGATCCTACGCAGACATCACCCTTAAATACGCCAATCCAATCTTCAAACTTAACAAGCTCCTCATTTCCCCTCTGAATCATCGCCTGCTCAACAAAATAATAGCCTGAGCTTGTAGAAATTTCAAATGAAAAATTTTCTGGCTGGTATATACAGCTTCCATCATCTATTGTAATATCAGAGCCGCAGCCGCCAAGCCCTTGAGGTAGGTTGTTGGTCGCGCAGTTGTAGTTATAGGCGTTAGGGTCAGGGCATCCAGTGCAGCTTGAGCTGTCACCGAAGCATACTCCACAATCATCTATATCGCTGTTTGCTTCATGGCCTGAGTTTCCACCAGAGCATACGCCGCAGTCGTCCTCTACCGCAGACCCAAAGCAGTCGCCGTTGCAATCAAGCTCGTTATTAAAAGAATGGCCTGAGTTTCCACCAGAGCATACGCCGCAGTCGTCCTCTACCGCAGAGCCAAAGCAATCGCCGTTGCAATCAAGCTCATTATTAAAAGCATGACCTGAGTTTCCGCCTGAACATACGCCGCAGTCGTCCTCTACCGCAGACCCAAAG
>NHIV01000040.1 GCA_002170735.1 bacterium TMED198
TTCTTAGCAGGAAAAACAATATTATATTCTTTGTAAAGATATATTTTTACAATATTGACTTATATAAAAAAGTTTGATGCCAATGTAAGTATTATAACTTTTTTGTGATTTACATCACGAGCATATAAAAGTTTATTTTTTAACTAAAATATTATTATTAATTTGTGAAGCTATTAACAAACAATATGGAGCATTTATGAAAACTATTATATCATTACTTGTATTTTTATCAATGACCTTAAACTTATCTTTTGCACATCATGAGAATGCAATAAGTTCTTATGGGAAATCTAGTTATTATGGAATTGTTGAAGATCTAATTAAAGGTGAAATAAAGAAAGGAATGAAGCTGACTAATACTGAAAAAGCAGTCATCACTAAATTCCGTGATGGAAAGAGGCAATCGTCTTCTAAAATTAAGCATCTTATTTCAGCATTGGGCAAGCATAAGTGTATTTCAATTTCAAAGTCTGCTAGTCTTAAGGCTTGGCCTGTAAAATCTTCAGTAGGCAAATTCTATGAATTTGAATGCAACTCAAACGGTGCAAAAAAACTAGGACAGGCTAAAAAAGACAATTCTAAAATGACTAAGCCTGGAGCAGTAGTGACTAAGCCAGGTTCTGTTGTCACTAAGCCTTTTACTAAGCCAGGTAAGAGCAAGGTCAAGGATGAAAAGCTTTCAAAAGGGAAAAAAAATAATAAATCAAAAAATCCCCAAAAGTTAGGTCCGAAAACTAAGTAGTTAACACAATTATTTTTTAAAAAAAGCTCTCATTTCTGAGGGCTTTTTTTTTTATAATTTGAAGTTTATTTTAGATATATTAAACATTAGAAAGAACGAATTCGCTAATGTTTTAATATTTTTTATCTATTCATTCCTTCTTGTAACAATCTTAATTTTTTCAAAAACAGTTAGGGATACTTTATTTTTAACTGAATTTCAAATTACATTTCTTCCACTAATGTATTTGCTATCATCATTAGCGATTTGGTTAGTAACTAATTTTATTTGGATTAGAAGGAAATCATACAATTTTATAGAAAACAACTATAAATTGTTTTCTATATTTTTTATTATAACGATTTTATTTGGCTTTTATAAAAATATTAAGCTTATTCCAGTTTTTTATGTTTGGACAGAAATATTGACATTATTTATGGGTATAGTTTTTTGGGATTATGCTTCATTGGCATTTGATAACCTCCAGGCTAAAAGAATTTTTCCAGTTATTTCTGCAGGAGGGGCCTTATCAGGGATTTTTGCGGGTGGAGCTTTGCCTTATATAATTGCTCAATTAAATTTATATAACTCAATGATTTTCATTTCTTTTTTAATTATATTGATCATTATATGTTTGAAAATTTCAACATCATTTGTAAAACTTAAATACAAGCCTGAAAAATCAATTAAGGAGTTTATAAATAAAAATAAATCTCCTGATGAATTTATTAAGTCAATAATTTTATTTACTATTGTTTCATCATTAATATATACTTTAGTTGACTATCAATTTAAAAGCAGTGTTTCATTTAATTTTTCAAACAGAGATGAGATGATTTTATTTTTTGGAAAATTTTATATGTATACATCTATGCTTTCCTTGTTTGTTCAATTATTTTTGTCAAATAAAATAATTAGTCAAATTGGTGTAGCCGCAGGAATATTAATTTTGCCAATTGCCTTTCTTCTATCACCTTTTAGTATACTTTTCTTTTCTAATTTAGGATTTTTTGCAACTGTTAAAGGGTTGGAGCAGGTATTCAAACCAACTATTTTATCTTCTGCAATGGAAATTGTTTGGTTTCCAGTAAATACAATTAAAAAAAACTTTTTTAAACCTTTAATTAATGGACCTATTAAGCTTATATCTCAATCAATTGTAGGGTTAGCACTATTTTTGATTTCTTTTTATCAGTTTAAGTTGGATTTTTTAATTGTTTGTACAATTACTATAATGTCAACTGTCTGGATATTAATTTCTCTTAAAATAAAAAAATTATATTTAAAACAAATATTAAAAGTAATTCAAACCCGTCAATTAGATTTAGATTCAGTAAATATTGATCTTAGAAACAATGAAATAACTGAAATTTTTAAAAAGTATCTTTTTAAAGATCAAGATACTCAATTTTATATTTTAAATATATTAAAAGATCTTGATATTGCGCCATTAAAGAAACAACTACATAAAGTTTACATATCTGGGAGTGAAAGGATTCAGAAGACCATATTGTTTAATTTTGGAACTTATCCAGATATTGTTACTGATGAATTTTTAAAAGAAAACTTAAAAAATAAAATTAATATTGCAATTAGTTTGAAATTGTTGAAAAATAGAAATTTTGATAAAAACTCTATTTTACCTTACATCAAAAATAATGATATTGATGTTAAAATATCTGCTCTTGCAGCTTTAAAAAGATATGATATAATTGATGAATGTTTTAAAAAATTTGAGGTTACTGAAAATACATTCTCATTAATTCCTGATAATTATAACCCTAGTTGCAATTTTTTATCTTTTTGTTTAAAACATAAAAAAATTAAAGTTAGAGAGAGCGCAATAAAGTTTATCTCATTGAGAAATAACTACTCTTTTATAAAAGAGTTATTTGAAAATATTGACAATAGATATTTTTCTAAGTTAATAGTAAAATTTTTAGATGAGCACCCAAATGAAAAGATTGTAAAATTTATTAAATCGTGTAAAGATCCATATCATGCAATATTCTATTTAAATTTTTCAAATAATAAGCAAATTAAAAAGTATCTTGAGCTGTTCCTTGATACTAATAGTAAAGTTACATTATCAAAGTGTTTAGAGGCTCTAGTTAGAAATAATGCTAATAATCAATTTTCAAGATTAGAAAAGATCCAAATTTTTATAGATGATATAACTTCAGAATTTAAAAACAATCAATTATTACAACTACTAGCAGATAGATCGAAAAATGAAATTTTCAATTTGATCCTAATAGAGAAAAATAAAATTAATGCTATTAATCTAAGCCATTTAATTCAGCTCAAAATAAATAGACTTCCATATGGATATGTTGATTTAATTAATAAAGAATCTTCTAAGGTTACTTACCTAACAGAAGCATTAGAAAATTATTTGGACAAATCTGAAGCAAAAGATATTTTGCCTGTAATAAATTATAAAAACAATAAACTAGATTATACAAACAATGAAATAAAGATACTTTCACCAGAAATAGATTTGTTAACAAGAAGCTACAATCAATGGGAAAAAATACATTTATTTTTGCTTTTAAAGGATAATAATCTTCAAATTGATTATTTATCTAAAGATATTAAAGTGAATAAATATAATAATTTAATTTCAACTGTTGGAGAGGACTCAATGTATTCAAGAATAGAGAAGATTTTAATTTTAAAGAGTTTAAGTATCTTTGATAATATATCTACAGAGCAACTAAATATTATTGCAGCCATTTCAAAAGAAATATATATAGAGAAAAATATTAAAATATTTTCTAAAAGTGAATTGGGAGATTATATGATGATTATCATTGATGGTTCTGTAAGGGTACATGATAGTCTTAGGGACATAGCTGTTTTAAATTCAGGTAGTTTTTTCGGAGAACTTTCTATTCTTGATAATGAACAGAGATCGGCTGATATTACATCATTAACTGATTGCGTTTTATTAAAAATAGAAAGAGAAGATTTTTTGTCTGTATTAGATAGAAATAAAGAAATATCAAAATCAATAATTAAAGTCTTATCAAAAAGACTTAGGGAAACAAATAAGAAACTATATTAATTATTATATTTATTGAACTCTTTCTCAAAAACATTATAATAATCATTTACTTCATAATAAAATCTTGCTACTTCTCTATCAACAAGCAATTTATTTTTTTCAAGTATTTCAGGAGAAGGAAATATTATTTCGAGGCCTGGCCTAAATGTTTTTAAGGATAGATCTAAATCTTCATTTAATTCAAGAATGTACTTAAGAATTAAAACATTTAAAAGTTTCTCAGTATGTTTAAGATTTTTTAAAATGATTGTAGGGCTGTTTTTATTATTCAGCAAACGAAGATCATTATCATAGTCCTTTACTTCTATAATTTCATGCGAAAGAAAGGGCCTTTCAAAAGTTTGTTGAGTATTTTTAAAGAATAGCTTAATTCCATCAGAATCATTTATACTTCCATAGTCAGATATCAAGTCAGGGAGCTTATTAATATTTCCAATTTCATCGAAAAAAATAACATTTTTTGTATTTATATATTTAGAGTAGGATTTGCTTTTTATCAAATCATACAACATTCTTTTCACAAAAACCTCTTCTCCAGGAATATAACCACTTAATATTTTTTCTTTAGTTTCTAAATTTTTGCCTATAAAGTTTTTGTCATTTACTTTTTCTTTTAAGTTCTGAAGAGCATTACTATTTGTTATATATTGTAAATCATATATATCAGTTTCTTTGAGTCTATAGCTATTTAAAAAAAGTCTATTGCCAAATGAATCAAATCTATCTGAATCTTGAGGAATAACTTTGCTGAATTGGGTGTAATCTTCATGAATAATGTGAGGAGTAATTACAACAATAACTTCTCTTTTTGTATTTTTCATATAGTTAGAAGAAAATAATTTGCCAATAAAAGGAATTTTGGATAATAATGGAATTTCTCCTTTACCTTCGATATTTTTGTCACTGATTAAGCCACCTATAATAAAAGGAGTGTTGTTTGCTATTCTTACATAGGACTCTACTTTTCTATTGTTTATAATTGGAGCTGATAAAACTCCACCAGCCTCATTTCCATCTGTTTCAGTTATTATAGTTTCTATTTGCATAGTAACTTGTCGCTGATCTTGACTTATTCTTGGCCTTAGATTAAGAACTATTCCTACAGGTATATATTCTACATCTGGAACAATGACTTCATTTCCATCTGTGGTTACAGGAAGTTTTGAAATAGGAATTTGCTTGCCAACTTGAATTCTAGCCTGCCTTCCGTCCATAACTAAAACAGAAGGTTTTGATAAAATCTCTGTATTTTGACTTTCTATTAAAGATTCAATTTGCATATCAAGAAGATTGTAAAATGTTCTAGATCTTGCTGCTAAACTTAAATTATTATAATTCCATGAAAAATTAAATGTTGAATTATTATTTATATTTAAGTCACTATTTTCATCAAAACTATTATCTTCAGATTCAGAAGCTTTCATCATTTCAACTTTGAACTTATTTAAGTCATCAGTATCAATTTCTAAAACTAATGCATCAATCATAATTTGTTGAGCACCTACATCTAAACTATTCTTAATATATGCTACCAGTTTAAAATACTGGTCTTGCAAATTAATATTATAACAAATCAATAATTTTTGAAGTGGATTTCCTGAAGCAAGACTTGGAAAAGCAGAGCCTCCTAAGTATGATTGCAAATCAGAACTACTACCATGGTCTTCGTCATTTGATTTAATTTTGTTACTATCAAGGAATCCAAAGCCAGAGTCGGGAAATTTAACTATTGTAATTGAATCCTGATTGACAATTGAAGAAGGTACAAATTGACTGTCAAAGTTATTTTCAGATTCAGCGTAATTAAATTCAATAACATTATAACCAATACTCTTTAACAATCCAATTGCTTCATCAGTTTTTATATAACTCAGCTTTAGGTCTTCGCAAATTAAATCCTCATTTAATTGGCAAAATAATGTTGAGTATAGAATAAAGATAGATATAAACTTGTAATACATATTAAAGGTTCAAATTAATTAGAATAATTTATGTAAATAAGATTAAAAAATATAAAGTATTTAAAGTTTTATAGAATCGATGCTTAATGCAAGGTTCACGCATTTGGTTGTTACACCACCCATGTCATGAGAAGAAATATTAATTTTCACTACACACCATCCAATATGCATATCTGGATGATGATTTTTTTGTTCTGCAACTTCAGATAAATTGTTTATAAACTTTATACTATCCATATAGGTTTCAAATTTAAAAGTTTTTGATATTTGGTTATTTTTATAATTCCACCCTCTGTTTGATAAACTTTTATCTATTTCATCAGGACTTATCAGCATTTATTAACTCCTATTTAGGTTGTAAAGTCGATTGCACAATAATTTATAATTATTTTTTATTTACTCATTACATATTCATAAAAATGATAGAATTATCTTAATTCAGATTTTAACCTACTCCTATACAGTAATAATGAATTAAATTTATTTATAAAAAATGTAAATATTTCATGAATAAAGTACTAGAATTTAAAAATATTGCTAAAAAATACTCTAATGTTGAAGCTCTAAAAAATATTTCATTTTCAATACCTGAAAATTCAATTTTTGGTATTTTAGGGGCTAATGGAAGTGGTAAATCTACGTTTATGAAAATTTTGCCTGGTTTGATTCAAAGTTTTTCTGGTAGTATTTTTTTTAAAAAACAACTTATTAAAAAAAATGATGTTTTATTGAGGGAAAAGTTTGGATATTTAATTGAATCTCCAACTTTTTATGAATATTTGTCAGCTAGGAAAAATTTAGAGCTTTTAGCTAGAGTTTCTTATGTTGATTTTGATAGAATAGATTACGTTTTAAATATGGTAGAGCTATCAAATAGATCTTATGATAAAGTAAATACTTATTCATATGGTATGAAGCAGCGCTTAGGCATAGCTCAAGCATTGCTTCATGATCCAGAAATTATCGTACTTGATGAACCTAATAATGGTCTTGATCCAAATGGAATAGATGATATGATTAGACTAATTAAAAATTTAAAGATTAATGGTAAAACTATATGCCTTAGCACACACAACCTGAAAGATGTGGAGGATATTTGTACACACTTTACAGTATTCAAGGATGGTTTAAACTCAGTGTCTTCATCAATGGATGAGCAGTTGCTAAAAAGTAGAAGATGGTTTTTAAATGTAGATGATACTGATAATGCTGTTCTAAAAATTAAAGAAAGCACACTATTTGATCTTGTGAGCGTATTTAACAAAAATATTTTAGTTGATTCAAAAGCAAAAGATTCGATAAGTGCTTTGAAAAATCTTTTGGAAGGTCATGATATATATAAACTCAATAAAGACTCTAACCTAATTGAATACTTTAAAAATGATTAATCTTTTTTATAATGAGTTGATAAAGGCATGCTTTAAAAGAAGAACTTATATTAGTTTTATTTTGATTACGTTGCTTATTCCTGTTGTTGTTTATGCTATAAATTATGGAGCTGCTTCACTTCAGACTAAAATTTATGGTCAAATGGAAGATTCCTTTATTTTTATTGGAACTATTATTAATGGATTTTTATCATCTTACTTGATAGTTGCTATATTAATAACCCATATGCCATTTTTGTCTACAATAATTCCTTCTGAGATTATATCAGGAGAATATTCAAAGGGTACTTTTAGAATTTATCTAACTAGAGCTATTTCAAGAACAGGTGTGTTCTTTGCTAAAGTTGTAGTTGTTTATTTATTTACAACATTAATGATGTTTTATTTCTTTTTTTATAGTCTTTTAGTTTCCTACTTAATTTTAGGTTTTGGTGAGTTAATAGTTTTTCATAAAGGTATTTTACTGCTATCTGAAGATGATATTATTTGGAGATTCTTTTTAGGCTTTATTTTTTCAAATGCTGTAATGCTTACAATATCTTCTTTATGTTTATTTTTTTCTTCATTTTCAAAAAACAGTGTTACTCCAATTATTTCTACAATAAGTATAGTTTTTATTGGAACTGCTATTTCATTTATTCCAATAGATATTTTTGAAATTGTCGATCCTTTTTTGTTTACAGGATACATAGATGTATTTTTATTAGCATTCTATGATCCAGTTCCAATAGAAGTTTTCTTTAATTGTTTGACCGTTTGTTTTGTATGGTCCTTTTTATTTATTTCAGTAGCTTATTATAACTTTAAACAAAGGGATATACTCGAATGAATCTATTTAATAAAATAGTTATATTAACTCTTTTTGTTTCTCAAGCTTTCCTTGCTGAGAGTTTTGAAGACTATTGTGTTAAGAAAACAGATCAGCAGTTTAATTCTGTTTTTGATTATCAGGTTGATATGATTGTTAAGTTGGATATTCCTGCTTTTAGGATGCCAAAAAAGAAGTACAAAGTTTATTTTAAGCAACCAAATAAAATTAAAGTGAAGGCAAGGGGTTTTGGTTTACTTCCTAAAACTGGATTATTTACTTCTCCAAATGATAATTTTGATAACTTGAAAAATCTCAAGCTATCTCCATTTAAAGATCCAAATAATTTAGATGATATAATTATTGTGGGGGATTTAATTGTTGATAGTTTGAAACTTGAAATGCCAAATGAATATTCAAGATTAACTTTTAAACCTACAGTAGAAGTTAAAATTGATACTTCAAGCTGGGTTATTAAAAATGTTACTACTAAACTCGATACCTTGAAATTATTCCAAATCAATAATTTTTATGAACTTTATGAAAAGCAGTATTATATGCCAAAAGAGTCCATTGTCAAGTACTATATAAAAGATAAAGAGCTTTTCAATTGGATCAACAAAGATGCAAGTAATATTATGGGTAAGGGTGAAATATCAAATAAAAACAACTCAATTGTTGAAGGAACGATTTATGTAAAGTACAAGCAATACATCATTAATAAAGGCCTGGATGACAGGGTATTTGATTGATTTATTATTTATTTTCTTGTTAGAATCTTCACCTACCTATGGTTTATTTTAAATTTCTTTCAATTTTTATTTCTGCTCTGTAAATACTTGTAACATACTTTGTTCTAGCATGCTTTATTTGTTTAAATTTTACTATGTCTAATGAACTAGATAAAATAATAAAAATTGATGATATTGAGGGCAAAGTTTATGAGCTTGACAATTGGAAGCCTGAGCAAGGAAATCAAGTCAAAAAGTATTTTAATGAAAAAATTCTTGAGCTCAAGCGTGATTACAATAAGTTGGTAGACGATTTCAAGTGGAATAAAATAATTTTTGAAAGTGAAATAACATTTGTTCCGGTAATTGGAAAAACTTATTACCTCTATAAAAAAGAGAATGGGAAAAAATTTATGTCATTAATTGAGCCTAGCAGTTGGAGCAAGTCTATTAAAATAAAATTTATTGGTTCATTTATGCAAGATTCTAGGCAAAAATGGAACCTGATCGATACAAAAACGTAATTTTTTGTTCAAATCATTATGAATAGTTTATGAATGCAATAGTTATTGGTGGAACTGGTGCAACTGGCAAGCAACTTATAAAACAATTATTACTTAGTAATGATTTCAATAGAGTTACCTCAGTTGGAAGAAGGCCTGTCATTGGCGCAAAAAAGCATGATAAATTAATTGATGTAGTTATTGATTCGCTGCATGACCTAACGCAAACAGATGGAGTTTGGGAAGGACACGATGTTTTCTTCAATTGCCTTGGTACAACAAGAAGTTTATCTGGTAGTGCAGAAAACTTTATAAAAGTAGAAAGCGGTATTTCTAATAACGCTGCTCTTATGGCTTCAGAGGCAAAAATTCCTTCTGCATCTTTAATTTCAGCAAGTGGTGCAAATCACAAGCAGTGGTCTGTTGATTGGATTCATCCACTTTTGTATATAAAGACCATGGGTTTAAAAGAGCAATCTATACTAACTAATGAATTTGAAAAAACAGCAATTTTTAGACCTGGTATGTTAATTAGAAGTCCAAATAATCCATCTTTGTTTGAGAAGTTTTTAGTGAAAACAGGTCTAGGCCTACCTGTTGACTTGCTTGCCAGGGCAATGATTTTAGAAGCACAAAGCAATCATGGAATGAAAAAAGGAAGTCGTTTTTATTCAGGAAATGACAAAATTATAAATTTGATGGATAAAAAATCAATCTATTAGAACTTTAGTTTGTCCTTTTTATTTTCTTCGTATGATGAATTGTCCCTTCGATATTTTTTCTTTTGAAACGCACCAAACTTATATTCAAGATTTAAAGATAAAGTTCTTTGGTCAACTTGTCCGATATAATCCATTTTTTGGAGCATATCACTTCCTGAATCATTTCCAATACTTAAATAATTTTTAGTTTCAACATTATATGTATTGGTATTAAACAAATCTTTAATTTTGATTTTAAAAATCAAATTATCATTAATAATTTTTTTGTAGTTTAAGTCAACTCTAACAAGCGGTTTTATTTTACCTCTATTTATCTTTGTAGTAGATGAGAAATATGAGTATAAACCAATTTCTTGATTGTTATTTAGCCTAAGAATTGAATTTAGTTTTCCAGAAAAACCTGATTCAATGTTGCCTGAATTTTCTTGAATGCTTGTAAATTTATTGTGCCAATATATCCCATTAAATATAATATCCCAGCTAGTTGTGGGGGAAGTTGAAAAATATATATCAAAACCTTTTCCCAAAGATTTTGCTATATTTCTTGATGTAAACTTAATATAAGTTTTATCTCCTTGAGGGTTGCGATAACTGGCCATATCTTTATCAATAAGGTTATTAACCTTATTTAAAAAGACAGATGTTTTGATGTAACCAACTAGTGTTTTGAATGAACATGTAAATTCAGAGGTATAAATATCTTCAGGATTAAGAAAAGGATTTCCTTGATTTATCCAATTGTTGTTAATCTCTTTAAGATCTGGTACTGGGTTGACTTCGTGGTGTGAAGGTCTATTTATTCTCCTTGAAAGTGATAGTTTGTATGTTGCATCACTGTGAGTATTGTAAATTAAAAACAATGAAGGGTAGAAGCGTTTATGTGCGTAGTTATATTTAAGATCATCTCCTAGATCCATTAATAAATACTTGAAAAGGGAATTTTCAGTTTCTAAGCAATTGCCTTCAGTATCATACTCTATGCAGTTGCAAAAACCACTTGTATTTGAAGTGCCAATAAGATCTTCACAATTGTAGTTTTGGTTATATGATATATATGTTTTTTTCCTTTGTTGCTCAATCCTTGAGCCAGCTTTAATAGAAAAATGGTTTGAGAATGTATAATCAAAGGAAAAATAGGCTGCAGCAACAAAGTTATCATATACCCAATCAAAACCTTCATTCATAACTTTTCCTCCATGAATATCATCTTCATGTATTACTCTTAAACCAGTTTCATATCTTGAGTTTAGTTTGTTTAATAGAAAAGGTGAAGAGTAGTTCAAAGAAAAAAATTTATTAATACCTATATCAATAATTTCATCGCTATATGAATCGTATTTTGATGTAAAGCTTTCATCATGGTCATCGTAATCAAATTCAATCGAAAAGTTTTTATTTTGATCTTTATTGTCATAGAAATATCCAATTCCATAATTTAAATCATTTCCGCTTTTATCTGTTATGCTCTGCATTGGATCTGTACCATCAATATTAGTTGAATCAATTATCGCATGATCTAAGTAAGTCATATCAAAAGCTAAAAGGCTATTTGCATCAAAAAATTTCTCAATTCCAAGTCTTAAGTTGTTTATAAATGGGTTTGAATTGGTAATGATATTATTTTCTAAAATGTTGCTGCTGCCTTGAATAAGGTCAGTGTAAATAATTTTTCTTTGTTCTGTTGATTGTGATTTTTTGAAGTTAATATTGTAATTGGTAAATACATTTAAATCATTTTTAAAGTAGTTAAAGCTTAAACCCATATTTTGCCCCGCATTAAATATGCTTCCAATTGAGCTTATATTCGAATTGATCAACCTTTTTTTATTAAAAATACTGGTATTTAGATTTAGGCTTCCTGATGAACCTTCAAACTTATTTTTACTTAAAACAATATTAATAATTCCAGCCATTCCTTCTGGATCGTATTTAGCGGAAGGTGTAGTCATAATTTCTATTTTTTCAATCAAATTTGAGTTCAATATATTTAAATTAATCTTGGACTCTCTTCCATCAATCATAATAGTAACATCTGAATTTCCACGAAGATTTAATCTTCCATCAATATCAAAGGTTATTGATGGAAGTTTTTCTAGTAAATCAGCAGCAGACTCTCCTTCATGTATGTCAATGTCATCAACGATATAAGTAGTTTTTTCTACTTCTTCAATAATAGTTGCAGCCTTATCTTCAACCTGAACGCTTTCCATCTTAATGACTTTTAGAAATATCTCTATATCACCTAAATTTATTTTTGTGTTGTTTGTAGGAATAAGTTCAATACCTTGAATAATCTTATCTTTGTAGCCAATATAGCTAACAATAATATTATATTGATTGAAAGGTATTTCATCTAGAATGAAATATCCATTTTCATCAGAAATTCCTCCAGTAATAATTTCGTTAGTACCAACACCTTTTATTGATACATTTGCATATTGCTTTGGAGATTTAGTTGCATGGTCAATAATGCGACCTCTAATTGATCCATATGTTGCAGTATGTTTTTGGTGAGAATGGCCTTTATGAGGTAGTACAAAAGAAAAGATAGTTAGTAAAAATAAATATTTGGCTTTAAACATTGCGGAAATTTAATCCACAAAGAATAATATTTAATAGTTTTATTTTAAATGTAAGCATTTGTAAAACATGATTTTTATATTGACACAAATTAATAAATTCTGTTAATAATATTTTTTATAAAAAACAAATAATCAAGGGACGTCATGAAAAAAATACTGTTTTCTTTACCTTTAGTTTTAACTTCTTTTATTTATGCTGCGTGTTCAGATTTAACCTCCTTATCAGAATGTTCTGCTTACCCGCAATACTGCGAATGGAATAATGATACTGGCCAATGCCAAGAAATAGGCGGCGGCGGCGGAGGAGGAGGAGGAGGAGGAGGTTCTGCTGATGGACCTTACCAATACTCATCTATATCTGAGTCTGATGGGCTTAGAAATGGTCCTAATTATAGAGACGGTGTTCTATACTACCCTATTGATGCCACTCCCCCTTATAAAAGTATCGTATTCACCCCGGGTTTTGGTGGTGGAAGTGTATACATGTCAAATTGGGCTGAATTTTTTGCTTCCCATGGATTTGTTGCAATGAGGATAGGTCCAAATGATGAGATTAATGATTCCCATTTTATGAGAGGCCAGGGATTGGTTGATGCAATTGAGTCAATTAAACTAGAAAACTCAAGGACTAATTCCCCACTTAATGGTATGCTTGATATGAATAGTTTTTCTGTTGGCGGGTATTCAATGGGAGGTGGAGCCTCTCATGACGCAGCTATGATTGATAATTCAATTTCAGCTATTATATCGCTAAATCCTACTGTGATATTTGAGGATTGTGATCTTTGCCCTGCTAATAACTACGATGGCGAAATCTATTGTATTTGTATGGTTCCTGAGCTTATTAATCATCCTGTTCCTTCTTTTATTTTTGCAGGTGAAGTTGAACTAAGTGAATTGTCTGCATATGAAGGTCTCCTTGGGCAGGACATTTATGCCAATCTTCCTGGATCAACTGAGAAAATTTTGTTTGAAGGCGCTAACAGTGGCCATGGATTTGCGGAATCTCCATATGGAGAAGTTAGTCAGTACGCTTTAAACTGGCTTAAACATATTTTGTTAGATGATAATGAAGCCTGTGAGAGTTTAACTCAAGTTCCATCACTTTCTTCTCAGTACTTAACGAATATTGATTGCGTAGATTCTGGTGTAAGTGGAGATATCAACAGCGATTTAATTGTGAATGTTCAAGATGTAGTTCTATCAGTAAATCTTGTTTTAAATAGTGGGTATAATCCACTTGCAGACTTAAATTCAGATGCAACGGTTGATGTTCTTGACGTTATATTGCTTGTAAATATTATTGTAGGGTCGTAGTACATAGGTTAAATTATCTTTTAATAGTATGCAAAATGATAAAATAGTTTTCTATGATGGAAATTGTAAATTTTGCAACTCGGTATGTAGTTTTTTAAAACTTCGTGATATAAGAGATAATCTTAGGTTTGAGCCGCTTGATTCAAATTTCACCATTAACTTCTTTTCTGAAAATAATTTGGATGACTTCGATTGTAACACTTTATATTTATATACTAATAATCGATTTTATGTTAGATCTGCAGCAGTATTTAAAATATTCAGATATTTAAAGGCTCCGTATCCAATCATTTATATACTTTCTTTTTTACTGCCCACGTTCATAGCGGATTATTTCTACAAAATAGTAGCCAACAATAGGGGCTCGCTTTAATTAGGTACAGCTTTAGCAGTTAAGACAAAAAAGCTTTTAGAGTATAATGTGTAGACTATAATGTTAAAAAATTTTTTATACTGTCTCTTTTAACAAATAGACAAATCAAGTTTTTAATTGTAGCAAAAGATTTTGTAATTTAAATAATCATGAGTTTTTATGTAAAATCTTTGTTCTTCGCAGTGCCTTCATTCTTTATTTTGATTTTGATTGAAGCTATTATTGCTAAAAAGCGCGGTATAGTTATTAATAATTCTGCTGATATGATATCAAGTCTTAGCTCTGGCTTAACAAATGCATTAAGAGATGGCTTGAAATTATCGATTGCCATAGTAAGCTATTCTTGGTTAGTTGACAGCACTTCTATTTATTCTATAGATATTAGTATGCCTTCTATTTTGATTGGTTTTATAGTATTAGATTTTTCGGGGTATTGGGTTCATAGGCTTACCCATAGAGTTAATATTTTATGGAATAGGCATATTATTCACCATAGCAGTGAAGAGTTCAATCTATCCTGTGCTTTAAGACAGTCAATATCAAATACACTTAAGTTCTCTGCAATTTTTATGGTACCTGCAGCCCTTATAGGAGTCCCTGCGTCTATTTTTGCAGTCATTGGGCCAATTCATCTATTTATGCAGTTTTGGTACCATACAAGGCTGATTGATAAGATGGGCTGGCTTGAGCAAATTATCGTAACACCTTCTCATCATCGAGTACACCATGCAATTAATCCAGAGTATATTGATAAAAACTATGGCCAGATACTAATTATATGGGACAAGCTGTTTAATACATTCCAGGAGGAAAAGTCTGAAATTAAGCCTGTCTATGGAACGCTTACTCCAGTCCAAACTTGGAACCCTATCCTCATTAATTTCAAACACTTGTGGCAGATAGTAAAAGATGCATGGAATACAAAATACTATAAAGATAAATTTCTAATTTGGTTTATGCCTACGGGCTGGAGGCCTCATGATGTCCAAGAGACCTATCCATTAATTAAATATTCAAATCCATATTCTCAGAAAAAGTATAATACAAAGCTAGATTATAAGTTGACTGCTTGGGTGTGGATAGCTTTTGTTGTTTCATCGTTTTTGACAGCCCATATGTTTATTGTAGTAGAATCACTTAAGCCTTTTATGATTGTTCTGTATACATCTTTTTTAATTATTAGTATTTTTTCATATTCCTCCCTTCTAGATCTTAAGCGTTATTACTTAAGAATAGAGGCCTCCAAAGTTGCATTAGGTTTTTTTATTTTAAGTTTGAATGATTTTCTATGGATGGGTGGAGGTGTCTTAATAACAGTATTTATTATTTTTTATTTATTTTTCTCAATTTTTTTTATTTTTATAATAAGGAGCAAGTCTTATGAGAAGATACTACTTTAAACTTCCAATTATTTTCATGTCTCTGTTAATGCCTCTAAATCTAGAGCTACATAGCAGTGATAATCCATCGGCAAGTCATTTTTTAGATGGCGAGATTTCAGGGAATACATTAATTGTTACTGGGACTGTTGGAGGCACTGAATTTTATGATATTACAGATAGAGAAAATTTAGTCCATTTAGATAATTTTTCCATTTCAGGTGGAGGCGGCGGAGGCGGTAATGCAAAAGGTATTGCAGTAATTTCTCATGGAAACTACGCATACTTTTCAACGACAAAGGGCTTGGCCACTGTAAATATTTCGAATCCTTCAAATCCTCAAACAATTGGATTCTCTTCTGGGACAAGTGGTTTAAATTTAGAAAATTTAGATATCAGCAATAGCTTATTGGCAGTCTGTGCTCACACTGATGGGGTTAGGTTTTATAGTCTTTCAAATCCTTCAAGCCCAACTTTAATATCTACAATCTCTACAGATAATGCCTGGACAGTAAAAATAATTAACAATTATGCATATGTTGGTGATAATAGCAGTTTGCTCGTCATAAATATTGAAGATATTGAAAGTCCTTATATTGAGAACTCCATTACACTGGGTTCTGCAATTAAGGATATTGCCTCTGATGGGCAGGTAATCTATGTGGCAAATGGATCTGATGGGATTTCTGCATTTTCTTTACATAATCCAAGTTATCCTGAATTGATTGATTCCTACAATACCCCAGGATTAGCAAATAGAATTCATATTTTTAATGGATACCTGGCAGTATCTGACTGGGAAAGCATTTTAGTTTTTGAAATAGATGGTGGAGTCTTTAGCCTTGTTGGCTATAAATCAAATGGAAAAAGAGCAATGGCAATCAATGCTGATGGCAATTACATATATTCAATTGAATGGGGAAGTGTTCAGGTTTATGAGTATAAAGAAATATCCGGTCCTGACATTGATTTAAGTGAACTAGAACTAAACTATCCTTATGTTGAAAATGGAGACACCTTCTCAATGTCAATCGATGTAACTAATAATGGCAAAGAGAATTTGGTTATATATGATAATTACACAACCAACTCAGAGTTTATAGTTTCAAATCCACTCAATGATTTGGGCCCTGGAGAAACTCAAACTGTTGAGATAATTTACAGTTCTCAGTCTAACAATGCCTCAGGTTCCTATAGAATATATTCTAACGACTCAGATGAGTACGAGGTGATTTGTGAAACTAATGGTAATATTAATGGAGCAAATATAGGTCAACATGCTCCAGATTTTAATTTACAGGTTATTGCAAATGGATCAGGAAATTATAGTCTTTCTGATCAAATTGGAAATATAGTTGTCCTAGCCTTTTTTGCTCCAAACTGACCAGTATGCAGTCCGGAGTTTTCGGATTTACAAACAGCCATATATGAGTCTTATATGTCTGAGGGTGTTCAGGTGGTAGGTGTTAGCAATACAAACAACACTGATGTAATAAATCAATTTGTTACTGAAAATAGCTTGACCTTCCCTATAATCTATGATACTGGCAGTAGTGGAGGGGTTCAGGGTGGAGATGTCTATGACCTATACTACATGCCAAACGATGGATCGCCCTACCCTAGAGACTTTGTGGTTGATCAGGATGGCGTGCTGCAGTATGCAAACAATGAAATAGATACAGAGTGGATGATCTATGTTATTGAGACATTAATTGGTGCAGACTGTGATGGGCTTTCAGGAGATATAAATCAAGATCAAATAGTTAATATATTAGATGTTATAATCTTGGTAAATACAATCTTAAATACAAACCAAACAGAGGACGTAATAGACTGCATACTTGATTTAAACCAAGACGGTCAATTAGACATCTTAGATGTAATTGTGCTTATTAACTTAATAGTTAGTTGATGATCTAACTAAGAGCAAGTACCAGAGAATATAATATCAAGCTGGAGTCCGTAAATACTAGGTATAATATTAAAGTTTATGTTCCAGGTATTTCCACCTACTGATTCTAAGTATAAATAATTTCCAGAAGGAGGACTGCCTGTTCCATCCCAAAAAGTAACAGTAATATTTTCATCAGGTTGACCATCTTCATCAAGATCTTCAGTGGTGCCTGTTAGGCCTGCAATTATTATATTATCCAGAGAAGAAGGGGTGCTTTCAGATTCTATTGAAATAAGAGTTCCTTGGTCATCAGTTATGGAAGATCCAGTTAAAGAAAAACCAATAACCCTAGTAGCTCCATTTTCAGTTGATCCAGTTGTAATATTAAAATCATTAGTTTCAGCTAGACCCCCAGATGCACTGGCTGCAGGGTCGATAGTCCAGGTGCAGCAATCCGTTGTGCATCCATCTTGAGTAAGGATTTCGCTGCATACAATAGTGCAACATGAGCCATCATCAACATTGGCATCAGGATTAAATTGGATATTAGATTCATCTGTACATCCCAAAATTGCATCTATACATGAGTCATCATCAATAGTAGCTTCAAGGTTATAATTGAATGCAGATTCATCCGTACATCCAGAAATCTCAGCTTGAGATGAAGAATCTTCATCGCATGAAGTAATGAAAATAGATAGAAATAATAATAGAGAAGTTTTAATTAAATTTTTCATTTTGACCTATATTTGTTAAAGTTGAACAGTGAAATTTAAAATGAATTTATTAGAAGATTGTTAGATTTTTTAAATTTTTAGATTCTTTTTGTTTTGCCCATTAATTTCATAATCAAGAATAAGCCAAAGCAGTAAACTAGGCTAACAGCTTCAAGGCCTATTATATAGAATGGATGCTCTCCAATCAAAAAAGGATTATCAACTGGAGGTTTCTTAGCTAAGTACATATAGTTCCCTCCTGTGAAGTAGTTTATAGTAGATACAGGAATAGCAATAAGGTTAAGATAAACCATTGATTTAATATAAGATAGAGGTCTTAGTTTCATTTTGTTGACTGCTATAGCCCAAATAAGAATAAGTATCATCATGCCATGATGTGAGAAAAATGTAATTACACCTAATGCATTCACAGAATTATTCAAATCAGGAGTTAGCATGGCTTGTAGGCCACCAGAAAAAGTCATGTAAAAACAAAACTCAAAAATATTTTGGTTTTTTTTAAACAGTAAAATTGTTGACAAGTAAAGAGTATACTGGCATACATGTAGGGGAAGATCTGCTGCAAGTGATAGAGGGGCTCCAATAGTTCTATTCCAATGATCAACTATTTCCTGAAAAATTGTAAAAATAAAAATTAAAATAGAAATATGTTTATGGTAAGGCTTAAAAGAAAGTCCCATTAAAGGAATGGCAATGCAAATTAAAGACCAAAAAGCTAAAATATAAAGGTGGTTTTTACCAAATAGTGGCACCAGCGTTCCAGGATTGCTAACTACTGTTAATATTGAGTCATGAAAATTCACTATAATTTTATTTTTTTAGATTAATTCTAATTAATAAATTATTTGTACTTTTAATAAATAAAATTATAAAAATAAGAGCAATCTAATGAACATTCTTTTTGATTACCTGGTTTTATTCTTTAATGAGGCATGGTCTATGACTATCGATATGAGTCCATATCTTTTAATCGGCATGTTAGTTTCTGGAGTCATTTCAATCTATGTAAATGATGATTTTGTTTCAAAGCATATAGGCTCAAGAAATTTTAATTCTGTTTTTAAAGCAACAATTTTTGGTATTCCCCTTCCTTTATGCTCTTGTGGAGTTATACCTGTAGCAGCTACTCTAAGATCTAGCGGCGCGTCAAAAGGATCAACCGTCTCTTTTTTAGTTTCTACTCCACAAACTGGGGTAGATAGCATCTTGTTGACATATGGTATGCTGGGGCCTGCGATGGCAGTATTCAGACCTCTAGCAGCTTTGATCTCAGGAGTACTAAGTGGGCTCGCAGTAAATATTTATGATGAAGAAAATCATGAGCATCCTAAAACAAAAAATACTATTGAACGAAAACACAATTTTCAAACTTTGGATAAAGTTAGATCTGCAATGAAGTATGGTTTTGTTACTTTACCATCAGATATTGCAGTTCCTCTATTTCAGGGTCTTGTTATAGCAACACTTATTTCTATTCTTCTTCCCCCAGATTTGATAGCTGAAAATTTTTCAGATATGATTCTACTTCCTGCCATGCTTCTCATATCAATACCATTGTATGTTTGTGCAACTGCTTCAATACCAATTGCATTAGCTCTAATGTCAAAAGGTGTAACGCTTGGAGCTGTTTTTGTATTTTTGATGGCAGGCCCTGCTACTAACGCCTCTTCTATAACTATAATTAAAAAAATTCTTGGTAAAAAAGTATTATTGCAGTATCTCATTATGATATCCTTAACATCATTACTGTTTGGCTTTTTGTTAGACATTTTTTTTAAATTTGATATTATCAACATTGGAATGAATCATAGTCATGAGCATGGTGCTTATTGGCAGGTTTTTTCGGGCTTTTTATTTTTAATTGTAATGATTAATGCCTATGTAAGTAAAAAAACCAATTCTATGGTTAAAGTCAAATCTCAAAATAGAGAATCTATGCTTTCAATAGAGGTAGAAGGGATGACCTGCAACCACTGCGCTTCAAGCGTAAAAAATGCTGTTCTAGGCTCGTCAAATGCTAAGGAAGTTCAGGTGGATTTAAGTTCAGGTGAGGTTTCAATTTTCGGCGAGGATATTAATAGAGATGAGATCAAAGCAAGTATTGAGAGTTTAGGGTTTAGCGTTAAATAGATTTAGGGTTTAATTTATGTATACAGGATTAGTTATATTTTTATCATTCATAACATTTGCTTTTTCAGAATCATTTTCTGGATATTTAAGGTCTCAAGAAATTAGCTTTTGTATGGATAATTGCAGCGAGTACTACCTTGAAAATGAAGATGGTGAGTTTATCAATAATTTCACCTTAGGCTTAGAGAATTCAGAGCTTCAAATGTTTGAGGATAGATATGTTGAGATTGAATCAACTGAAGTAATGAACTGTATTGAGTGCAGTGCTTTGTTAATTGATTCAATAGGCATATCAAGCCAATGCCTAAATCCAGTTTCATGTTTTATGGATCCATGTGATATTGCGTCATGTCAGTCCGAAATAAATAACAATCAATGTATTCCGAATTATTGTGGTGGATGCAATGCAGATTTTTATGATTTTAGTGGAAGTCTGGTTGATTGCCAGCAAGGTACATGTATGGATTTAAGTGGCCTGGATTTTGGTTTTTGTGAAATGATTATTGGAGTTGGTTATTCCAATGGATCTTGTACCTGGATATCAGGATGCTCTGATAGTATAGATGGTACAGACTATAGTCCTTATATATTCAATTCATTAGATGAATGTGAAGAGTTTTGCTCACAAGCTGACTTGACTTGCGATGAAATAACTGAGGCCTATGAGGATTTGCACCATGGGCAATATTCAGCTTGCCAAGGTAATGATGACTGTCAAGTTGTGTTAGGTAGCTGTGATGTAGGGCTGGGTGGGTGTTATTATTCTGTGAATAATACCTATGATCAAACGAGTGTTGCAAATCTTTTGGAAAACTGGGAAAACCAAGGCTGCCAGGAATGGGTTTGTGACTGCCTTCCTGAACCATTTGCTTTGTGTGACAATGGTGTGTGCTCTACAAGTTGGTGTATTGATGATAATCCAGAAGGCTGCATGTCAATTGGGTGCTCTGATGGCTACAGCTGCTTAGATGACTATGAAAACAGCTGTGTTCCTTCAAGTTGTTATTGTGATGAGATTTACGGTCAATGGTACTGCACTGAAGACTGTGGAGGTGGAACGTGCTTCTTAGATGGCGATATAAATCTAGATGACCAAATTAATGTTTTAGATGTTGTTTTTGCTGTTAACTTTATCCTTCAAATTACTGAACCTTCAGCCTTGGAGCTTAAACTCTCAAATTTGAATGGCGATGATACTTTAAATGTGTTGGATGTTATTTTTCTGATTAGCCTTGTTCTGATCTAAGGGTTAAAGCTTTACATTAAGTTATTGATTTAATATACAAGAAAATATAGTTATAATATCTTTTTTTAATTTTTCGTTTCTATTACTTTTTATTACATAATCACAGTTGGAACCCTTAATAGTTTTTTTTAATTTACAGTATGATTATAAATTATTTTTATCTTCTAGTTTTTGTTGCATTTTCTTTTTCAGGTTTTATATCAGAGTTTCAAGCTAAATCTGTTGCCCAAAATCTTTTCAAAGAGAGAAACGCTTTGTCCTACCAAGATGATTTTTCAGTAAGTACTGTTGAGACAGTTGTTAGCAACAATGTTATAGTTTTATATGTTTTTCATCTATCCCCTAAAGGATTTGTTATTGTATCAGGGGACGATAAAGCTCATCCAATTTTAGGCTATTCCTTTACAAATAATTTTTCTACTTCAGCTATGCCAGAAAATCTTTTGTATTTGTTCAACCTCTTTAAAGAGGAAATATACTTGGCATCAATTGCATCAAGTAGTCAAAATCCAGAGATAAAGCAGCTATGGCATAAATACTTATCTGGTGAAAACTTAAGCTTTGGATCTAGAAATATAGAGCCGATGATTGAGGCTGAGTTTAATCAAGGAGGTTCATGGAATAATGTTGTTACTCAAAATATCGGTGATAATGTGCCGGTTGGGTGCGTGGCTGTTGCAATGTGCCAAATAATGCATTATTGGTCACATCCTAGCCAGGGATCGGGTAGTAATTATTACTACCACCTTGATTATGGGTTAATTGAGGCTGATTTTAGCTCTGCAACTTATGATTTTGATACTATGCCTGCTAGCTATGCAAACTCAGATAGTCAACTTCTTTTGTTTCATGCTGGTGTCGCTGTCAATATGGACTACAATTATAGTGGTTCTGGTGCTTATGTTATTGGCGATTATCCATCTGCAGGTCATGCCATGAAAACTTATTTTGGCTTTAGTGAAAACCTCAACTTTATTCATAAAAATAACTATGAAACTAACGCTGAGTTTAGAGACCTTTTAAAGCAGCAGCTTGAAGATGGAAAGCCTATTATGTATAGAGGAGATACTGGTGAGTCAGGTCATGCATGGAATATTGATGGGTACAACGGTAATATGCTCCATTGTAACTGGGGGTGGGGAGGATCAAGCAATGGATACTTTAATCTAAACTCCATGGGAGGTTTTCCAAACAGTAATGCTGCTGTGGTTGATCTCTTTCCAGACTTTGGGGTGCCAATAGCCCTTTTTGAGTATGATGTCAGTGATTTGGATGTTGTGTTCGTTGATCTTTCTGAATTTGCAAGCCCTACGCAAATTGATCAATGGCACTGGAATCTAGGCGATGGAAATTCTGTTTCTTCTAGTGAGGCTTTTGCTCAGCATTCATATTCAGAAGGAGGGGAGTATGTGGTATCTCTTGTTGTTGAGGACATCTATGGACAAACAAGTGAGCCATTTACAGAGGTTGTTGTGATTGAATCTGAAGATTCTCCAGTTGCTGGCGATATGAATGATGATTCGATACTTGATATTCTTGATATAGTTGTTCTGGTTAACCTTGTTATTGACAATCCAGGCTTTGACAGCCAGGGAGATATAAATAATGATGGTATTCTTAATGTCTTAGATGTTATTTTGTTAGTTAATTTGTTATTGGAGTAAGATTTTATGTTAAGGGTAATATTAGCAACTTTTTTTTTATTTTCCTGCAACAAGCAGTCATCAGTTTCTACTCTTGATGATGAGGTTTATTACTTTAATACTCCACATGGAGTTGTAGTTGACGATCTTAATCATATTATCTATCTTAGTGATAGGGGCAATGGATATCTCCATAGCTACACATGTGTTGGAGATTTGCTTAGTTCTGTACATCTTGATGAGGCAAACAATTTCGTTTCAGGCGTAAATATTTCTTCTAGCAGTATCTATGCCTGCAATCAGCAGTCTTCTTCAGTCTCCATATTGGATGCTACAAGTTTCACTTTAAAGGAAAATATCGAAGTAACATCAGATGTATCTAATTGCTATTTTGATGCCAAAAATGAGGCTGATTGTCTCTTATATGAAGATGAAGGTTGTTATTGGATGGTTGATCATTGCATGCCTCCCAGTAGCTCTGAAGGTCTTGATCAATGCAGTCAATATAATTTTGGAGATTGTCAAGTAAACTCAGATCAAGGATGTATGTGGATGGGTGATATCTGTATGATGCATAGCTCAGAGGCCCCTCATTATATTGTTTTAGATGAAGAGGCAGGTTATTGGTTTGTAACATCTATAATGACTGGGTATGTGCTTCAGTATAGCATTGATAATAATGAGCTTGTAGGAAGAATTAAGGTTGGAGATCAACCTGCTTTGATGGCGATTAATAAAAGCCAAAATTTACTTTATGTGTCAAGAATGATGCAAATGACTATGCCAAATATGGATATGGGATCTACATCAAATGATATTCATAGCATTGAATACTCAGAAGATGGTCTTTCCTTAGTTGAAAAGTATTCAATTTTAGCACCCAATCCTCATGGTATTGACTTCGATGGAAAATATATATATACCATTAGCAATTCTTCTGATCAAATTGTCAAGATTGACTCAGAAACTGGTATGACTACTTATACGCCATTAAGGCTTGAGGATGGAATTACTGGGGGGCAAGAAGATCCTAGCATTGAGACCTTCGTATTAAAACCTATTGCTTGCAAATATATTGATGGCAATATTTTAGCTGTTACTTGTCAAGGAGGCTCGTATACTTCAGGTAATTTAAATAGCTATGCACCAAGTCAGGTTCAGCTTTGGAATACTGATTCTATGACACTTATTGACAGGTATGAGTTCTCTAGTTCTTCAAGTGCATGGCATGTGGATGCCCTTGAAGAGCAAAACAAATTATTTGTAGCTCTTTCTGGATCGGGTGGTCAAGGTGGAGGCATTGTATGTCTTATATACAGTAATGAAGGGTTCGCCGAGGATCCTTTATGGCAAAAAATAAGTAGCGACCCTTACTAGTTAAATGCTAAATTAGTGTATGAATTCTACTATCTATAATATTCCTAAAACTATATTTCTTATTGGCTTACCATTAGCGAGTATGATTGGAGTTCCATTGTATGTTTACCAAAATGGAGTCGTTTGGCAGGAGCCTGCAATGCTTTTAATTGGTTGGTTCTTTGCTGGGCTTGGTATAACAGTTGGGTACCATCGACTTTTTGCCCATAGAAGTTTCAAGGCAAAGCCTTTAACAGAATGGTTTATAATGTTTATATCAACAGCTGCGCTTCAAAATAAAATTGTTAATTGGTGCTCAGATCATAGGCGTCATCATAGGATGCTTGATACTAAGCAGGATCCATACAGTATTACCGAGGGGTTTTTTCATGCCCATATTGGTTGGATAATGAAGAAAACACCTACAATAATTGAAGGGGTTGAAGACCTGCAAAAAAAATCGTGTGTAAAGTTTCAATCTAGATTTTATTGGCCCTTAGCAATTTCGTTGTGTTTTTTACTTCCGGTTGTTATAGGTTCTCTTTATGGCCGGCCACTAGGAGGGTTTCTTTGGGGTGGCATTCTCAGGGTTACACTAGTCCATCATTTTACTTATTTTATTAATTCTCTTTGCCATTATGCAGGTACAAAGCCATATGATGTTAATACAACTGCTAGAGATTCATGGTACATGGCTCTTTTGACATTTGGGGAGGGCTATCATAACTTTCACCATAAATTTCAATGGGATTATAGAAATGGTATTAGGTGGTATGATTTTGATCCAAGTAAGTGGTTTATAAAAACATTGTCTTATTTTAGGCTTACTTATGATTTGAAAAAAGTTCAAGAGTCAAGAATTTTAAAGGCACGGTTTGATTGCTTAAGCGAACAAGTTACAAGCATTTTGAATGAACGTTCTTCCATTACCTACAAAAAGTATTTAACTAGATTAGATGAAGCAAATGCCAAGGTTAAGTCCTACATGAAATCATGGAGGGAACTAGAAAAAGAAGCCTCAAAAATAAACGTTCTAGAATCAATTCCAGGAAAAATCAACCAAATAAACTCTTTGAGGCTCCAGTATAAAATCAAGATGAATGGTGCTATAAACTCTCTATCAGTCATCCTTGTCTCATTAAAGGATAATCTTGTTTAGTAAGTTTATATTAACAATAATTTTCTTTTCTTCAATATTTAGCCAATGAGCGATGTGAGTCAATCCATCGATGCCAGTTGGCAATCCAAGTAATGGTGTAGGTCTTTTTGCGGGTCAAGTTATGCTGACATCATCTTTTATTTATCAAGATATTGATTGGTATCATGACCCTACAGATGATGAGCCTGGTTGGGAACATAGGGGGAAATTTTTTTCAA